>NZ_JAUSWF010000007.1:0-130523 GCF_030815095.1 Aedoeadaptatus ivorii | reverse complement strand
TACTTTACAGCGAAAGAGATTCTTCGACTCGGAACCAAGTTCCTCGCTCAGAATGACAATAAGGGGTGGTCGTGCGTTCCGGAAAAGGCTATTGCCACCTACTTCCCTGTCATCCTGAGCGGAGAGAAGCGGAGTCGAATGGATCTCCGTACCCTATTGCGGGTCGACTGTTTGCACGGTGTCTATTTCGGGTCTTGTGGTTCGAGTACGTCGTGCGGTACGGCTTTGGCTTCTATACGAAATATTTCTAGCGAAAGAGATTCTTCGACTCGGAACCAAGTTCCTCGCTCAGAATGACAATAAGGGGTGGTCGTGCGCCCGAAAAAGACTATTGCGCCCCTCTTCCTTTGCGATATGTAAAAAGACCCGCCATGGCGGATCTTTTTATGGTCCCTTTTACAGCATTTCGATAAATGCGGTAAGACGGGTGTTGAGTTGTCCTACGTCGGCTTGGGAGTAGTCGGTTTCTACGCTGATGTAGGGGATATTCTTTTCCTCGTTGACGAATTTTTGAATCGACTTGGATTCGATATTGTAGGTGTGGCAGGCGGTGAGGACGATTTCTACCACACCGTCTACCTTATATTCGTCGATCAAGCGATCTAAGAGTTCGTAGCGATTGGGGTTCGGGGTCATGACGGAGCAGCCGATGTCGATGTAGCGATCGGCGAGGGCATCGACCAGTTCGTCTATGGTCTTGCCGCTTTCGTCGACAAAGCCGTTGGATTGTTTTTCGCCGGTGCAGTTTTCAAAGCTAACGACCACGGCGCCGTTGTCTTCCAGCGCCTTGATCACCTTTTCGGGCGCGCCGCCGGAGGGGCAGCCGGTGATAAGGATTCTAGGTTTCTTTTCGCGTCCTTCGCCGCCCTTATATTCTTCCATGATCTTGTCGCGGAGGGCATAGAGCTCGTCGGCGACGATGGATTTGTCGAACTTAAAGGTGGTGCCGTAGAGCGCCTTGTGCATTTCGAGGCCGTCGACGGGGGTGGGGTCGTTTGCCATAACGCGGGCGAGTTCCTGACGCGCTTTTCGGATGACGTTTTCGGTCTTGATAGCATCGAGGAGGTTTTCGTAAGTCATCTCGGTGCCGAGTTTTTCTTCGAGGTATTTGATGGTCTTATAGATCTCTTTCTTCCAAAGTTCGCGGGCTTCCGGGGATTGGGAATTGGGGAGTTCCATCACGTGAACTTCCTTGAACTCGCTCATGAGTTCGTACATCTTCTTTTTTCCGTCACAGGTGGTTTCTCCGATGACGATGTCGGAGAAGTGGAAGTAGGGACATTTGTCGGTCTTTCCGAATCCGTAGCTGGATTTGATCAAGGGGCAAAGGTTCTTGGGCAGATCCTTTTCCGCCTCGGCGATGGTTTCGTCGCTGGTGGAGCAGAGGCCCACAGTGGCGGCGCCCAATGCGTTGGCGATTTCTTGGGGGAAATAGGTACAGTAGGCCCCCACCACGGGAATGCCCTGGTCTTTGATTTTTTTAACGGTCATAAAGCCTTGTTTTCTGGCGTCTGCAAATTCGTCGAAGATTTCCGGTAAGTCCTTTACGATGGTTTTCATAATTCCTCCTGCCATTCTATGTTGTCAATTTCTTTTTTTCTTTTCCTTGGCCAGAAGCGCCGCGCCCAAAGCGCCGGCGAACTGTCCCCGTTCGTCGATCTGTACTTCGCGTTCGAGCTTTTCAGAGAGCACGTCCGCAAAGTAGGGAATGCGGCTCAGGCCCCCGGTAAGGAGCACCGTTTCGGGAAAGTCCATCCGCGCGCTGAGACCCGTCACTTTTTCCGCCACGGAATCGACCACGCCGGCGGCGATGTCCTCTCGGGGTCTTCCCTCGCCGATATAGCTGATGATCTCGGATTCGGCAAACACCGTACATAGAGAGCTGATGGGGGTCTTCTCCCCCACGCGCGCCATCTCGAAGAGGTTCGGCATATCCACCGCCAGGCGGTTTGCCATGACCTCGAGGAACTTGCCGGTGCCGGCGGAACACTTGTCGTTCATCAAAAAGTCCCGCACCATGCCGTCTTCCACCAAAATCACCTTGGTGTCCTGGCCGCCGACGTCGATGACGCCGACCGAATCGCCGGCGATTTCGCGGGCACCGCGGCCGTGGCAAGTGATCTCGGTGATGACGAAGTCCGCATAGTCTACGGAAATGCGCCCGTATCCCGTCGCCACCACCCGCACTGCATCGGAGGTGACGTCGATGCCTGCCTCTAACAGGCGCTCTTTGATCTCCCGTGCGGTCTCTACGGAGCTCCAGCCGGTGGGCTGCACGAAGTGGATGTCCTTTTCGCCGAAGCCCCACACCTTTGCCGCCGTAGATCCTATATCGATGCCGATGTACTGCACTTTATCGCTCCAATTCTATCAATGATTCGTACGCGACTGCTCCCCGGGCGAGAAATGCCTTTAGCGCTTCTTCCCCGGGGGCCGCCTCGCGCCAGGCGTAGCCGCAGCCGGCGGAGAGCACATCCGGCAAGGGGATTATCTTGCCGGTGAGCCCTTCTTCCGCCGCAGCCACCTCGAATGCCATGGCGTCGGTAATGCTTTCAAATGTAACAATCCATTCTGTCTCTTGCAATGCTTACCTCCCGGCGATTTCCGATAAGGCGCGGATCGCCGTATCGATCTCGTCTTCCGTGTTGAAATGGGTGAAGGAAAAGCGTACCGCTCCCCGGTCCCGCGTGCCCAGCGCCTCGTGCATTAAAGGCGCACAATGGGCGCCGGTGCGGGTGATGATGCCGTAGTCCGATTCCAGAATCTCCCCGACCTTCGACGAGGTGTAGTCCCCGACATTGACACTCACCACTGCCGTCTTCTTTTCGACATTGCGACTGCCATAGATCGCGATGTTCGGAATGTTTTCGATGCCTTCCAAAAATCGCGCGACGAGCGCGCTTTCTCGAGCGCGGATCCGCTCGATCCCCGTTCGCTTCAAATAGGTGAGCGCCCCGTAGAGCCCGGCGATGCCGTGGCCGTTTTGCGTGCCCGCCTCCAGCGCCTCGGGCATGGCGGAAGGATGCGCCTTGTTATAGGAATCGATACCGCTTCCGCCCACCTTAAGGGGCGAAACGCGGACGCCTTCGCGCACGTAGATGCCGCCAGTCCCTTGAGGCCCGAACAGCGACTTGTGCCCGGTAAAAGCGAGGATGTCGATTCCGGCCTTTTCTACGTCGATGGGTACGGCCCCCGCCGTCTGGCTCGCATCGACGATACACAAGAGATCGTGCCTTCGACAAAATGCGCCGACGGCAGAAATATCCGCGATATTTCCCGTCACATTGGAGGCATGATTTACGATCACCGCGCGGGTGTTGTCTTTGCGCCCGGATTCGAGGCGCGATAGATCCACAATGCCTTCTTCATCCACGGGCAAAAAATCGATCCCGCAATCCAGCCGGTACAGGGGTCTGAGCACGGAATTGTGTTCGGTCACCGTGGTGATTACGTGGTCCTCCGCCCCCAGTGTGCCGTAGATCGCTTCGTTTAACGCCTCGGTCGCATTCATGCAGAAGGCGATCCGCTTGGGGCTCTTTGCCCCGAACAGCTCGGCGAGCAAAAGGCGGGTCTGAAAGATCTTTCGGGCGGCCGCCAGGGCGCTTTCGCCGCTTCCCCGGCCCGAATTGCCCTGGCTCGAAAGCGCCGTACAAATCTCGCGCGCCACCTCCGGCGGCTTGCTGCGCGTCGTGGCGGCATTGTCCATGTAAATCATAACCTTCCTCCTTTTCGATCTATTTACAAATATAACACAAAAAAGACCCCAATGCGTTTCGGGATCTTTTATTGAAAAATATTATAGGCTTACGTTCTTATTCTTTATATCTATATGTCGGCGCGGTTTTAAACCCGCTATTGCGTGCGCTCTACCACGCTTTTGAGATACTTACCGACGATGACCGAAAAGCGATTCAGATCGCGAATCCGCACGAAATCGGTGCCGAAGATCAGCCGCTCGCTGTCGAGCTCGTCGTCATCGCCGGTAAAGACGCCGAGGACCGCCTTTTGTTTGAGCTTGCCTTTGAGCACCTCGGCCGCGGTGTCGTAGACCGCGACGTCGTCCTCGTAATCCGCCACCTGAATCGGCGCACGATCAATCCCCACGGAGATGTGGTCGTTGGGCATGCCGTCGGAAAGGACGATCAACACCCGCGTTTCGGCGTCGATCTCTTCCATGGTCTTAAAGACGTAGCGCAGGGCGAAGCCGTCGCGATTGCTGCCGCTCGCCTTGTAGCTGAAGATTTCGCGATTCTCCTTGCGCTCGTCGCGATAATCGCGAAAGATGCGGATAATCTGGTAGTGAAAGAGATTACAAAAACCCATCACCCGCGTCGGAATCCGAAGGGAGGTGAGCGCCTCGGCGATCAGATAGCCTTGGATCGCCACCGCTTCTTGTCGCTCCTGCTGCGAACCGCTCATATCCAAGAGGATGTCGACGGCGAATGAGGTCTCCTCTTCCACTTGGTTCTTCTTGAAGATCTTGTCGTCGCCCAATACGGCATGGCGCCACAATAAGGAGGTGTCGATCGCCCCGTTCGATGCCACCACCGGGGCCCGGGCGGCATCGTCCAGTAGGTTTTTGCGTATGATTTCGCGCAATTCGAAAATGGACCGCTCATAGATATGCCGGTCGGCGTCGTAGATTTCCTCGGTCGCCTTTCGCTGGGCAAAAATCTGCTCCTCAAAAAAGCGCGCGCTCATGTCGTTTTCGAACTCCCCGCGGGTCACGTGCAGCCGCATGCCCTTGTGAATGCCCGTGGCGAGATCGTCCTCGAGCTTTCGGATCTTTCCGGCAGAACCCACCTCCATGCCGAAGTGCTTGCGCACCCGCTTTAGGCTCAGGCTCTCGTCTTCGAGATTGACGCGGTTGATATTGACGTCGGATTCCACCGCCTTGGACGGGTCCCGGGTGACGTGGGTAAACTCGGCGGATTCTACCATATCCGGCGCCCCTTCGGGGATCTCTTCTTTTTTCGCCTCGACGATATTGCGCTTTTTCTTTTTGGGCGCCCGGGGCGGCTCTTGGGGCTCGTCTTTGCGCTCGGTCTCCTGCTCCACCTCAAAGGTGAGGATCGGATTGACGTGAAAAAAGTCCTCCCACAAGGACTTGAGGTAGAGATAAAACTCCCCTTCCCGCGTGAGTTTTTCCCCGTCGATCAACCGGCGCATCAACGGTTCCAAAAACGTGCCGGCGCTCATGGGCTTGTGGATCCGATACGCCGCATACTGCATCCGGATTTCTTCGGAGATGTCGCGCTTATTTTGATACCACAGTTCGCGGTAGCGCTCCCTATACGCCCGCTGTTCCATGGCGGCGATGCCGGGCCGCTCCGCCATCAGGGCTTTTTTGGTGTATTGGATCGCGAGGATCTCCGCTACCGTCTTCAAATCCTTGCCGTTGGATACCTGCGAGGCGTTTTTTTCGACGAAATTGCGCAGTCGATTTTTGGGAAAGGCGCGGTCGACCATCGCCGCTTCCGCCACGCGAAAGGCATCGCCCTCGCCGGGGTACTTGCGCTGGTAGTTGCCCCCCACGGTCCAATAAATATTCTGCCGACGCCGATCCGACAGCTTCATCGAAACAACATCTCCGTATCGGTGTCCGCGGGAAAGAGCGTATCGATCACATCTTCTACGATTTCCTTTTCAAAGCGGTCGAAGGACTTGTTGACGATCCCCATATCCAGCGCCGCATGCACCGAAAGGCCGCGGCGAATCATGGTCAGGGCGCCGAAAAGGCCCCGCATATCTACGGTCTTGGAAGAGATCTCGCCCTCCAGGCTCTTGTTCTGCAGATCCATAAAGAGCCGGGCAAAGAGCTCCATGCCCGCTTCGTTGAGTTCGGTCTCTTCGCGCAGGATCTGCTTGAGTCCTTCCCCTTCGAGGATCGGCATCTCGATGACCATAAAGCGGCTGATCAGGGCCTCGTTCAGCTCGCGGGTGCCCATATAGCCGTAGTTCATCGTGCCGATAAAGCGGGTGGCATCGTTTAGGGGAATGCGGTCGTAACCCGCCACGTCGATCATGCGGCGAAAGTCCAAGGCGGAGTGCACCACTGAAAGGGACTCGTTTTTCGCCATATTGATCTCGTCGAAGATCGCAAAGCCGCCGACCTCCGCCGCCAGGGTTACGGGTCCTTTTTTGAGCACCACTTCCCCGTCCTTAAAGGTGTCCACGCCGATCAAAGAGGCGCTGTCCACATTGACATTCAGCGACATATTCCACATGGGCCGGCAAAAGAGTTGGGCCAGATTTTCGGAGAACACATTTTTCCCCGTCGCCTTGGGCCCGGAAAGGAGAATATGGTAGCCGGAGAGAATGGCATAGATCCCCTTTTCCCAGATCTCCTTGCCGTAGTAGCGAAAGGTAGAAGACGGGATGCGGTCTTTCCATTCTTCTTCGACGGGATGGGCGGCGACGAAATCTTCCACCGCATCCAGCAATTTTTGATCTATATCTTGTCGTTGTAAAAATTCAATTAGTTCGCTTCGTTTCATAGGGGTCCTTTCTTTTTTCCATATCTTACCATACTCCTATGGATTTCCATAGCGCGCTGTGTTTTCCGCTTACGAAAAAAATCGCTCGCGAATCGCCTTCGTCTCCTGGATTTTTAAGATCCATATCGCGACGAGATAGACAATCCCCGCGACGGCGATCGCCCCCAAGAGGGCGAGATTGTTCGAGAGCACGCGACATAGCCATCGGTACGCGCCGAGGGCGCACGCCCCCATTACGGCGGATGCGCCGCAGATTTTGAGGAAGTTTTTCGCCACCCTAAAAAGTCCCAGCCCGCCCATATTTCGTCGAAGGTGCAAGAGCATTCCGACGGCGCCGATCCAAAGCGAGATCGCCGTCGCGATGGCGAGGCCCTTTAGACCCGCGGCGCGGCCCAACAGTACACTCAAGACGATATTGGCGAGCACCATATAGGCGGAGTTCACGACGGGGATGCGGGTCTGTTTTTTGCTATAAAAAATGCGCACCCCGATCTCCCGAATGCCGATGGCGAAAAGCCCCAGTCCATAAAAGAGGAGCACCTCGCCGGTGATCGCCACATCGCCCGCAGAAAAGGCACCGCCCAAAAAGAGCAGCCGCACGATCTCCTTGTGAAAGCAGAGGACCCCCACCGTGGCGGGTACGACCAACGCCCCCATCAAGGACAGGCTTTCAGCAAAGACGCGCTTGAGGGCCGCGTCCTCCTTCACCAGCGCCGCCATCTTCGGGTAGGTGACAGTGACGATGCTCGTTACGACGATGCCGGTGACAAAGCCCTGAATCTTGGTGGCGTAGTTGATGACCGCGACCCCGGCGGTCGAAATCATCGAAGCGAGGGATTTGCTCACCACCACATTGATCTCGAGCACCGAAGTCGAAATTAAGATCGGCAGAATCAAATACAGCAGCTGGCGCAGAGCTCTCTCGTCTTTGTCGCCTATATGCAGGCGAAAGCCGCTTTTTTTCAGATAGGGCAAAAAGAAAATATACTGAAAGACAAAGGCAAAGAGAATCCCCAGGGCGAGGAGCGTCGTATTGCCGCCGCGTCCCAAAATCATGGTGAGGATCAGTATCGAATTCATCACCACCGAATGGGAAATGGAGACGATAAAGTGGTTATAGATCTGCAGATAGGATTTAAAGATCGAAAAAACCGCCGTCGTCACCACGCTCAAGGCAGTGATGCGGCTCATATAGACCGTCTGTTCGAATACCTCGCCCGTAAAACCCCGCGCCATCAAATGCACCAACTGCGGCGCAAAGACCGCCGCGCATACACCGACGGCGAGGGCGATATATGCCACCAGGCGCGCAAGATGCGTGGTAAAGGCATCGGCCGCCTCGCGTCCCTTTCTGTCTTTGAGTTCGGTGTAGACGGGAATAAATCCCCCTGCCAGCGAACCCGCAAAGAGATTGGAGACCAACATGGGCAAAGTAAAGGCGATGAGGAAAATATTCGCCATCGCCGAAGTACCAAAAAAATGGGCCAAGGCTTTTTCCCTGGCCAATCCGAAACACTTGGTAAATATCGTTATCAACATCAAAACGAGAGAGGTGTTTTGCATAATCTCCTACTTTAAGATTCCGAACTCGTAGCCCTGGCTCTTCAAAGAATCGATGACATCGCCCAGCGCATTGGCGGTAAGTTGCTTCGATTCCGCATCGTGCATCAAAATCACCACCACCGAGTTATCGCTATTGGCGGCGATCGAGCGATTCATAAATTCCACCAGTCCCGGTTCCGTGGTAGGTCGGCGACTTTGCGGCTCCGCATCCCCGGTGAGGGCGTTCCAGTCGATCCAACTGATGTCCTGCGCCTTAAGCGCGGCATCGGCCGCGTCCAGTCCGCTCCAGCTCATATGGCCGCCGGGATAGCGCCAAACGCCGCTGTGAAAATCCGAAGAGATCACCTTTTGCAGGGCTTCTTGTGCGCGCTTCGCCTCGCTTCCGATCGCATCCGCATTGCCCACGCGCGAGGGATAGAGTTTGTGGTAATCGTGGCTGAAAGAGTGGAGCGCCAGCGCGTGGCCGTCCGCCAATTCCCGAAGCAGCACGTCGCGATTGTCCTCGGTGATGCTCTTTCCCACCAAAAAGAAGGTGGCATACGCCTCTTTTTCCCGCAGTGTGTCTAAGATCTGCGGGGTAATCTCGTGGTTGGGCCCGTCGTCAAAGGTGAGAAATGCCCACTTCGTTTCGCCGGTGTATTCGGTCTTTCCCTCAATAATATCGCTGATCTCGCCGGCGTCAAAGGCGTAGGGATCCGCCCGATTGATGTGGTTTTGGCCCTTTTGCAGGCGGATTTCAATCCGGTCGTTGATGATGTTATTGGTCAGATTGATCGCATTTTGCGGCGCATAGGCGGTATCCGCATCCAATAGATCCAGATTTTTGAGCACGAACCAATCGGCTTCCTGCCCATAGGCGTAGCCGTCGTCTGTTTTCAGGCCGCTTTTTATCCTGCCGAGGGCGAACACGCCGCCGACTGCGATCAACAAAAGAAGCACTAGGCCCCGAAGGCGGGCGCGATTGCGTCTTTGGCGCATCCGTTCCCTTCTGCGTCTTCGCTCTCTGTCCATTTCTTCTCTGTTCATAATCTCTCCTTACATATGCACCGTCACGCATTGGGCGATCTTTTTGCCCTCTGCCTGCACATAGCCCTTCAGCAGATTGCCGTTCCACTGCCAGATCACTTTTCGCCCCCGCACGGCGGGCGCGATATTCAGCAGATCCAGATTGTGTTTGCCTTCCCCGGCGAGGTCCCTGAGGATCACCTTCGTGCCCCGCCCCACCGCCAGGTAGCGACCGCCGGTGATGCGGACGCTGTGGACCGCACCCTGTTCATAGGGAATGGCTGAAATCAATTTTCTCGTATTCATATCGTACACCTTCACGATGCCGAGCGCGGTATCGTCCGACAGGATATACGGCGCATCGAGTACGTATTCCCCGCCGGTTTCCGGCAGGAGCCAGGCGCCGTCGCCTTGAAAGAGGCCGCTGCGCCCGCCGCGGGAATACAAAATCCGCCCGCCGCCGACATCGAAGCTGTCCGCTTCGCCGTCGAAGACGCGGCGCACCGCGCGGCTGCTCTCGCGAAAGGAATAGATGCCGTCGTCGGTCAAAAAATAAAGGGTATCCGCGTCGATCCGCATCTGCTTTGCCCCTACGAGCATCGAAGGAATCGCGATCGTGCGCTTTTTGCCCCGCAAAAGATCGTACAGGACGATAGCATCGCCGTCGATGGCCGCCGCGGTATTCGTCTCGGCGTCGTAATCCTCGGGCACCGGATCGGCACAGAGGGGCGAATAGAGGATATTGCCCTCTTCAGTGATCCGAAAGAGCGAGGCGAGCCCGCCCGGCACTTTGTCGCCCCGGGCGAGGATGGTGCTGCCCTCCAGATCGTAGATCTCGGTCAGCATGCGCCCTTCCCGATAGGGTTCGATGCCCGCCACGGCGATCTGGCGGAGCGGTACCACCGAAGTCGCTTTTCGCGGCGGAACGATCAAAATCGTATTCTTCTCTGCCGCATAGTTTACGGTATATCCCATCTCTTCCAGCAAAAAGCGCAGGGGTACGTAGAGCGTGCCGTCGACATAGGTCGGGTACACCGAAACCAACGCCCGATTGGATTGTTTGGTATAGACCGGCCGATCCACCGACATGGCGACGCGGTTGATCTGGTTCAGATACAGAATCTCCTTTTCGGGATCGAAATGCACCCGCTTCTGCCCGGCGACGGCCTGCAGATCCTCGAGGGCGATCATGGCGCTTCCCGCCATATTGCGGAGGGGAAACTCCGTCTGCACCGCCCGCGGCTCCTTGTCTTCGCCTTCAAAGGCCAAAAGCGCCGCCGTCTCTTCTTCCATCGCGGGCGGCCGTACCTTTTCGACGCCTTCGAAAAATGCCGCATCCGCCGGGTAGGCCGATCCGCCCAATAGGACCGAGAGGGCGCAGAGCAAAAGGAGTGCCTGTATTTTAAGAATGTATTTCATCTCTGCCTCCAAAGGATATTTTACCACAGGCAGATTCCCGTTTCTTTACAAAGCGCGAACAAATGCCGTCAATTGTCGAAGAGCGGCACGACATTTTCGCGTTTTTCGATGCCCATATACTCCAGCACCGCTCGTCCCAAGGGCGACCACTCCAGGGCGTCCTCGCTGCTTTTGGGGAAGGTATAGAGCTTGAGCGCCCGCCCCGCCTTGAGGATGATCTTCTGCATCTTCGCCTCGCGGCTTTCCCCGGCCTTTAAGAGCGCTTCAAAGGGCGAGTGCTTGAACCGGCGAAAGGCCTCTTCGAACTTCCATTCCTCAAAATAGGGATCTCGCTCGATCAGATTGGGGTGAAAGAGGGTGCTGAGCCACAAACTGAGCTTTTCTTCTTCGCTGAACTGGAGGTACTGCTCCATACGCAGCGTATCGGCGATATGACCGCTCTCGTCGATGCGGATCATGTCCTTTAGGATCGCGAAGTGGCGGAATAAGACCAGCTCGGGAAAGCTGCCTTCCCGTAGGGTGGGCTTCACCGAAGCGGGGTCGATCCCCAATACCGGCAGCACATAGCCCAAGGAGCGGCGGTTTAAGGCGCCGGTCTCGGTGGTGGCAAGCTCCCGTTCGATTAAGACCTCGAGATAGGCGTCGAAGGCGTCGATAAAACGCCCCCGCTCTCGCACGGAGTCAGCGATCACCGCGTCGAAGTACTCGTTTCGGTAAATTCCCTCCACCGAGCGCTCGAGCTTGGTCTTCCAGGTAAGAATGTCGTCTTCCGCCCCTTCCAGAGAGCGGCGCGCCGCGGGATTCTTCTCTTCCAACGTCCACTGCCGAAACAGCCGCAGAATTCTAAGCATCTGCTCGTCGTCTGAAAATTCGCCCGTCGCGGCGGAATCGTCCATCAATTCGCCGTAAGCGGAAAACGAGCGGTCCCCGAAGGTCTTTCCCTCTTCCAGGAGTAAGCGGTTTTCCATCCGCTCCAGCACATACATATCGCCGATGGCGACCTCGGGATCGACGGCGCCCTCCGATGCCAGTTGGTAGATCCCCTCCCGATCGTCCTCTTCCGGGTAGAACTCCTCCTCAAAGGCGTCGAAGTCTTCGAAACCCTCGTCCCGCGCCCGATCCATGGCGAGGGAAAACAGAAAGAGCATCTCGGGATTGCCGTCCTTTAGGGTCTGTTTATACATCGCCGCATCTTGGGTGAGTAGCGGCTGCAAGGCGAGCATCTGCTCGGTCTTTTCGGCAAAGGGCTCGCGGAGTTCCTCCGGCACCACCCGGGCGATGCGAAAGGCGAAGTTGCCCGCGTCGGTAAAGAGAATA
This sequence comes from Aedoeadaptatus ivorii, assembly GCF_030815095.1. Taxonomy (NCBI): domain Bacteria; kingdom Bacillati; phylum Bacillota; class Tissierellia; order Tissierellales; family Peptoniphilaceae; genus Aedoeadaptatus; species Aedoeadaptatus ivorii. The sequence goes on along the minus strand of NZ_JAUSWF010000007.1, from coordinate 118,722 downwards.
CGGCCGAAGAAGATGTCCCCTTCGACCAGTTTTTGGGAGGCTTCGGTCACCGCAATGACCGCAGCCGGTTCGCGGAAAATTAAATTTTGAATATAGATCTTTTGCGCGTCGGCATAGTTGACGCGGTAAATCGAAAGATAGGAATCGAAGACGCGTTCCAAAAACGGCTCCACGGGATGGCTCTTTTGCAGATGCCGCCAAAATTGGGCAATCAGCATCGTCGTAGTCTCTCGATTCTCCTCGGTGTCGAACATCAGCCAAGAGGCGAGGTCGACATTGGGAATATTTTCTTTCATCGGTTCGTAGAGGCGTTCGTCGTCGAACATATCCTGCAAGGGGATGCTGTATTGCGCCGAATCTACGATGGCCGCCAGATCCTTGATGGTTCGTAGCCAAAGCCTCTGATCAGACATGAGTGACTCCTTTATCGTAAAGTTCCTGTATTTGCACTAATTTTTCTAAAATCGACTTGACGTGGTAGTTCACGACGGCATCGGGAACGACCTCATCTCGTCCTTCGTACATCTCGGTATAGTGGAAGATCTCCTGAATGCGCAGCTTGTTGTCCACCGTAAACTTATGGGCGGACACGTCGAGCTTGACGAGAATCTGCAAGAGCAGAAATACGTCTTCGTACAATCCCAAGAGCTGCTCCACCCCGCCGATTTTCATCTCGCCGGAAAAGGGCTCGTCCACTTCTTTTCGGATCAGCTGGAAGGAGGCCTCCGCCTCGTCTAGTTCCTTTGCCAGCTCGTCGAGTATCGGCGTCTCGTCGGCGAGGATGATTTCTTCCGACAGGCGGAATATATCCGCATACGCCTTTTCCAGCACGCTCTCGAAATTGCCCTTCGGCGTGGGCTTGGCGATCAAATAATTAATCGCCACCGATACAAAGATACCCAATAGCGTACCGATCAGCCGGTTGATGCCGTAGACCAACTGGGATTGGCGCGAAGCAAAACTCGCCACGAAGATAATATTGGTCAGATTGATAAACCGATTCAGCTGAAACCGGTTCAGAATGAGTATAATGATAATAATGCCGATGCCCGCGATCAGCGGCCGAATGTAGATGTTTCGGGTGATCAGAGAGAGGAAATATCCCAGTACCACCCCCATGACACAGGTAAACACCCTGAGCCGCACGGCCCGATGGGTCTCGTGGACAGAGGGTTGCATGGTGGTCATAGAGGCGATGGCCACAAACAGCGGCGTGTTCAATCCCAAATAGTTCGATAAAAATAGGGAAATGACCACGGAAAGTGCCGTCTTAAAGGTTCGCATGCCGATATGGGGAAAAGGTATAATGCTCTTAATCCGTCGCAATGATTCACTCCATTCTCCTTAGTATAAAAAAGTATAGCAAAACGAAGAATATCTGCAAGCGCGATTGTCGTTTCAGATTGTTAAGATCGGGTAAGATATAGAAAAGAAGTGAGAGGAGACATGGATATGCGTATTGAATTTTTCGGAAAGAACATCGAACTCACCCAAGCATTGAAAAACCAGGCGGAAAAGAAGCTCTCTAAGCTCGACAAATACTTCGCCGAAGAGGTGGAGGCGAAGGTGACCTTCTCTACCATGAAGGGCAACCACACCACCGAGATTACGGTGTTTCTGCCCAATACAATTATGCGCGCAGAAGAGACCACAGAGGACATGTACGCCTCGATCGATTTGGCGATGGACGTGCTCGAACGTCAGGTCCGCAAATACAAGACGCGGCTGAAAAATCGCCATCAGGGGAGCGAAACCATTCGGTTCGAAAACTTCGAGCAGGCCCTGCCCGAAAAGCCCGAGGACACCCAAGGCAAGATCGTCTCCAAGCGCAAGCATTTTCACCTGCAACCCATGGTAGAAGAAGAAGCGGCGCTGCAGATGGAGCTCTTGAACCACAACTTCTTTATCTTCCTCGACGCCGACATCGAAGAACCGGCCCTCTTGTATAAGAGACGCGACGGCAATTTCGGTCGCATCGACTTTGAATTCTGATTCTCCCTTTTCCATACCCGTACGGAGCCGACGCGTTCGGCTCCTTTTTTATGGCCATAATTTCTCGTACAAAAAAACCGAAGCGCGCCGCTTCGGTCTTACGATTCGATTTCCTTGGGCAGTTCTACGAACACCTGGAAGCGGTCTTCGTCGACGATAATGCGAAACTCGCCGCCCAAAATCTCCACCAGATTCCTCGCGATATACAGCCCCAGGCCGCTCCCCTCGGTGGTACGGCTCTTGTCGCCGCGGATAAACTGGTTCTGCAGATCCGCCGAGGATACGCTGAGTTTGTTTTTGGTAATATTCTTTAGACTGAAAAAGATCTTATCTTCCACCACCGAGGCGCGCCCTTCTACGGTGGTGCCCTCCTTGGCGTATTTATACACATTGCTGAAGAGGTTTTGAATCACCCGACTCAACACATTGCCGTCGGTATAGATGGGGATGTCCTCCGTCTGCGCCTCGTAGACAAATTCGAGTGCCTTGGTCTCGTAATCGGCGTCGAAGTCGCCGTAGATCTGGCCGATGAGTTCGTTAAAGTCGATGATCACCGGCTCTAAGGTCACATTGCCGCTCCCGGTCTTGGAGGCGTCGATCAGATTGATAATCATGCTCTTCAGCCGTTCGGAGTTGCGCCCCAGAATGCGAATATAGTTTTTGGCCTCCTCGTCCATCACCTCTTTTTTGCTCAATATGTCCGAGTAATTGATAATGCTCGTAAGAGGGGTCTTGAGATCGTGGCTTATATTGGTGATCAGCTCGGTCTTCATTTTTTGCGACTGCACCTGCGCCTGGGCGGCGGAATACATGGAGTCTTTGATCCGCGTGAGGTCCATCAGCGCCTCATAGGTGGATTCGCGCACCATGGGCGAAAACACCGTGAGATCCACATAGCTCTGGGTCTCCATAATCGCCGCTCGAAGAATGCGGTTTTGAATCACCTCGTCCTCGCCCATGACCATCAGCCTAAGCACCGGCATCATCCACAGGCCGTAGATCACCGGCAGTCCCTGAAGGACCATAAAGACATATACGGGGATGGCGATATTCGCCGCAAAGAAAAAGCGGTAGATGGTCTCTTTTTTGTTCTCGCGCAGCAAATAGACAAACAGCCAGCGCCGGGAAGGGCCGCGCATTAGCATCTTCGCCAGCCAAAACAGTCCCGCCGCCGCACAGGCGAAGGCGATATGGATCAAAGCCATGGCGGGATCGTAGATGTCCGCGCCGAAGAAAAAGAAAACGAGACTCAAAAGGCCGATGACAAACCAAATGTCGATCCAAATGATCTCCATATAGTTCTCGCGACAATAGCGAAGAAATTTCTCCTTAATGCCCGCCCGCCACTCGTCTCTTTTGGCTTTCATCAGCCGATGTCCTCGAATTTATAGCCCATGCCGTAGACGGACTTGATGTAGTCGGGCTTGCGGGGGTTGATCTCTACTTTGTCCCGCAGATGCGAAATATGGACCGAGATGACCTTTTTTACATCGTGCGCCGCCTCTTCCCACACGATCTCGTAGATCTCGTCGCTGGAAAATACCCGTCCCTTGTTTTTGATCAATAGGCGCAGGATCTTGTACTCGTGGGGCGTGAGATTGGCGATCTCGCCGTCGACGCGCACTTCTTTGGCGTTGTCGTTTAGGGTAATGCGGCCGCCGGTATAGTTGCCGTCGTCGATTTCCGCCGCCCCCAAAGAGGTAAAGCGGCGAATGCCGGAGTTGACCCGCGCGATCAGCTCGATGGCGTTAAAGGGTTTGATAATGTAATCGTCGGCGCCCATATTGAGCCCGATAATTTTGTCGGTGATCTCGCTTTTGGCGCTTAGGATGATAATGGGGATATTGTGGGTTTCCCGAATCTTTAAGATGGCGGAAATCCCGTCCATCTTCGGCATCATCAGATCCATCAGCACCAGGTGTATCTCTTCTTTTTCCATCACTTCCAGCGCCTCTTCCCCGTTGTAGGCGCAAAAGACGCGGTAGCCTTCGGCCTCCAAATAGATGCGTATGGCGGAAACGATGTCCTTTTCGTCGTCGCAAACCAAGATATTATACTGCATAGATCCTCCTTTTTACTCTTCCTGTATTCTATCATAACTGTGTTATAATCTCCTCAGGAGGATACAGGAATCTATGAACAAGTGGAAAAGGAAACTCAAAGGTTTCGTAACAAAAAAACCTTTTGCCTTCTTCGACATTCTTATTTATACCATTTTGGACAAAGGACTCTTTTTGCAGGGAGCGGGTTTGTCCTATTTTTTGATACTCGCGATCTTTCCCTTTTTGATCGCCCTCTTAAATATCGTGCGATTTGTCGATGCGAGTTTTCTTCCCCGACTGATCGATTCCTTCGAGAGCCTGCCGCCGGATATCGACGCCATTCTATTGAGCTTTGTGCGGGATTTGGAGGTCAATTCCTCCGGTACCCTGCTTTCGGTATCGCTGTTGGGTACGATCTATGTGGCGAGTAACGGCATTAAGCAGTTGGTGCGGAGCATCAACGACGGCATCTCGGGCACCGAAAAACGCGGCTTTTTGTCCCTTACGCTCCTCTCCCTCGCCATGACCGTGTCTCTGTTTGTCTTGATCCTAATGCTCATGATCGCCCAGGTGGTGGGGAGTAACCTCCTCGACTATCTCTTTCACTTTCTCCGCGTCCCCGAAAGCGCCTTCGGCGCGATTTCCCTTACGCTGCAGCTGGTGCCCTTGGGCTTTATGTTCCTCAGCTTCTTTTGCCTGTACTACTTTTCCCCGAAATGGCCCGCGGGCGGCAAGCCCCCCGTCAAGATCAATTTGCTGAGCGCGCTGTTTTCTATGGGCGCCACGGTGATCGCCACAAAGGGCTTTAACTACTATGTGTCGAACTTCGCATCCTATTCCGCCACCTACGGCTCTTTGGCGGGGATCATCATTTTTTTGGTATGGCTCTATCTCTTCGGGTTGATTTTGCTCGTGGGCGGCGCCATTCAATCGACGCTGTTTTCCCTCGACCAAAACGGCGCCCGCTGGCCCCGAGAGGAAACCCTGTTTTCCGGCGTGGTGGCAAGCCACACCCGCATCAACGATTAGGAGGATTTTTATGAAACAATGTATTGTCGACGCCTTTACCGATCGCGTATTCGCGGGCAATCCCGCCGCGGTCGTCTTTCTCGATGCGCCCCTTGACAATGCCACGATGCTTTCGATCGCCAAAGAAAACAATCTGTCCGAGACCGCCTTCGTCAAAAAAGAAGGAGACGGCTATCGCCTGCGCTGGTTTACCCCCAAAGAAGAAATCGACCTCTGCGGGCACGCCACATTGGCGACGGCCTATGCCCTCTTTCGATTCGAAGACGCCGAAAGCCCCCTCGCCTTTCAAACTCTATCCGGCACGCTGACGGTGCGCAGGGAAGAAGATCTCTACGCCATGGATTTTCCCGCCTACGATCTAAAGGAGGTCCCCGTCACCGACGCCATGGAAGCCGCAATCGGCATCCGCCCCGAGGCGGCATATATGGGCCGCGATCTCGTGATGGTCTTTGACGCCGATGCGGATTTGGAATCCATCGCCCCGAAGGAAGAAGACCTCCTCGCCTTAGACGGACTGTTGCAACACGTCACCAAGCCCGGCACCGAGCACGACTGTATCTCCCGCTCCTTTGCGCCCAAGGTGGGCATCTACGAAGATCCCGTCTGCGGCTCGGGGCACTGCCATATCTCGGTCTACTGGAAAGAGCGCCTCGAAAAAGAAGACATCCTCGCCTATCAGGCGAGCCCCCGCGGCGGTACGCTCTACACCCGCGTAGAAGGCGACCGGGTCACCCTCGCCGGACACGCCGCCCTCTTCTCGAAGGGCGAGATCCTCGCCGACGAAGCCTAGACGATCGATACAAAAAGCCGCGTGCGAAAGTGCACGCGGCTATTTATATGCCCTTTATTATTTTTGCCCGCACCATGACGAGACCCGTCACCGATTCCGCCCCCGCTTGCAGGAGCGCTTCGGTGCAGGCCGAGACGGTCGCGCCGGTGGTATAGGTATCGTCGATCAAAAGCAGGCGATTCGATACGGCCTGCGCCGAAAAGGCGCCCCGCACATTCTCCGCCCGCTCGCGGGCGCCGAGGCCGATCTGATCGCGCACCCGCCGGTTAAACGAAAGCGGCTCGATGACCGGAAGATCGATCCTTCGGCTGAGGGCGCGGGCGATCTCTTGGGGCGGGTTATACCCCCGCAGGCGCAGCTTTTTTGCCGTCGTGGGCACGGCGCAAATCGCATCGAAGTCGCGGCGTCCCGTCTCGAACAAAAATTCCGCCGAAAGGTCGGCGAACACCTCCGCCCAGTATCGCTCGCGCTTGTACTTTAGGCCCCCGATCATCGCCTTCGACAGGGCATTTTTCCCGAGGAGCGGATACACCGTCGGTCCTGTATGTTCGCGGATCCCCTCCCCCAAAAAGACGAGCGCGTCTTTGCAGTCGTCGCAGAGGGCGAGGCGAGGGGCCGCCGTCTCCAAACAGAGCGGGCAGCCGCCCCTATAAAAGAGTTTTCTGAGATCCATCGATTCTCTCCTTGATGCGCGCATCCAGCGCCGAATAGCGGTCTTCGATGCGGTTGTTCTCGACCATATGCCGCAGCGTGGCACGGTTTCCCACCACCACGACGAGCTTTTTGGCCCGGGTGATGGCGGTATAGAGGAGATTGCGCGTCAAGAACATGGGCGGCCCGCTCACCACCGGGAGCACCACCACGGGAAACTCCGAACCCTGGGATTTGTGAATCGTCGCCGCATAGGCGGGGGCGAGCTCGTTTAAGTGTTCGCGCTCGTAGGTGCAGACTTTGTCGTCAAAGGCGACCTTGAGCGTTTCGGATTCGCGATCGACAAATCCCACCGTGCCCAAATCGCCGTTAAAGACGCCCTTGCCCTTCGAATCGAAGACCCGGCTCTTGGACTTCCACTCCATTTCGTAATTGTTTTTGGTCTGCATGACTTTGTCGCCGACTTTATAGGTAAAGCCGCCGCGGCTGAGGCCGCCCGGGCCGGGATTAAGCGCCGCCTGCAGGGTGAGATTCAGGTTTTCGACGCCGCAGACCCCCTTTTTCATGGGAGCGAGCACCTGAATGTCTTCCACCGGATCGATGCCGTAAAAATTCGGCAATCGCTCCTTGACCAGCGATGCCACCAGCGCGAGCGCCGCCTCGGGATCCGGCGTTTCCATAAAAAAGAAGTCGGTGCCCGGCGCATTCACCACGGGATATTCCCCCCGGTTGATGCGGTGGGCGTTTTTTACGATGGCAGAGGTCTCCGCTTGGCGAAACACCTTGTCGAGATGCACCGCTTCCACCGCCTTCGAGGCAATCAGATCCCGCAGTACGTTCCCCGCGCCCACCGACGGCAGCTGGTCCACATCGCCCACCAGAATCAGGCGCGTATCCTCCTTGAGCGAAGTCAACAGATCGCGCATCAAGAGCAGATCGATCATACTCGCCTCGTCGACGATTACCACATCGGCGTCCACCTCGTCGCCGGATACGCGCGATTCCGTGCCGTCTTCGGAAATATAATCGTAGGACAAGAGGCGGTGGATGGTAGAAGCGCTCCTGCCCGTCGCTTCTTCCATGCGCTTTGCCGCCCGCCCCGTCGGCGCCGCGAGCGCCACCGAAAGGCGGAGGCGCTCCATGGCATCGACGATGGCCCTAAGTGTCGTGGTCTTTCCCGTGCCGGGCCCGCCGGTGATAATCAAGAGATTCGAATCGATGGCGCGCGCCAACGCTTCTTTCTGTCGCTCGGCGAGATCGGCGGGAGATTTGGCGAGCACCGCCGCAATCACATCTTCCGCCATATGCGCCGGCAGATCGACTTTGCCCCGCCGTGCGATCTCCTCGGCCACCACGTCCTCCGCGCGGTAGTAGGGAAGCAGATAGATGCGCAAGGTGCCTTCCACCTCCCGCACATAGATGGCGGGGTCCACCGCAAGCTTTACGATGTGCTCGTCGAGAAAATCCATATCGAGATCCAACAGCGTTTGAGAGGCGGCGAGCAGCTTTTCTTTCGGCAAAAAACAGTGCCCGTCTGATACGGCGGCGTTTAGGACGTATTTCATGCCGGCGATCACCCGCGCCTCGTCGTCCTTGGGAATGCCGGATTTTTGCGCCACGGCATCGGCGATCTGAAAGCCGATCCCGCGCACCGTATCCGCCAGGCGATAGGGGTCGCGCCGCAATATATCCGAGGAGGCGTCGCCGAAGACTTTATAGATCGCCATGGCGCGGGCGTTGGGGAGCTCGAACTCCTGCGCGTCCAACAAAAATTCCCGCATGCCCTTCTGACTTTCCAATGAGTCGACGATGACGGCGAGCTTCTTCTTGCCGATCCCCTCCACTTCGCCCAACCGGACGGGGTCTTCTTCGATGATGCGCATGGTCTCCTCGCCGAAGGTGTCGACGATGCGCTTGGCCGTCACCTTTCCCACATGGGGAATAAGGCCGCCGGAAAGGTAGGCGACGATCGCCTTTTCCCCCCGGGGCCTTATCTTTTCCACTGCGCTGAATTGAAACTGCTCCCCGTATTTCGGGTGGTAGATCAGTTCCCCCTCCAGGCGCAAATTTTCCTTTTCGAACAAAGACATATGGGACCCGACGACGGTAATATCGCCGTCTTCGGCCAAAAACTGCGCGACGGTATAGCCGTTTTCTTCGTTCCGAAAAATGATCCGATCCAATATGCCTTCGATTTTCAAACGTTTCCTACTTTCTGTCTTTTAAGGCTTGTTGAATGGATTCCACCTTGTCGGTCGCCTCCCAAGGTACATCCACGTCCTCGCGGCCGAAGTGGCCATATGCCGCCACGTTTTTGTAGATGGGGCGGAGCAGGTCGAGTTCCCTGATGATAGCGGCGGGGCGCAAATCGAAGACCTCGTTGACCAATTCCTCGATCTCGTTGTCGCTCAGCTCGCTGGTGCCGTAGCTTTCCACATAGACCGAAAGCGGACGGGCGATGCCGATGGCATAGCTCAAGCCGATTTCACATTTGTCGCAGACGCCGGCGGCGACGAGATTCTTCGCCACATAGCGCGCCGCATAGGCGGCGGAGCGGTCTACCTTGGTCGGGTCCTTGCCGCTAAAGCAACCGCCGCCGTGGCGCGCGTAACCGCCGTAGGTGTCGACGATAATCTTGCGCCCGGTGAGGCCCGCATCGGCCACAGGACCGCCGATGACAAAGCGGCCGGTGGGGTTTACGAAGATCTTCGTGTCATCGTCGATCAGCTCTTTTGCGACCACGGGACGGATGACGTGCTTTTCGATGTCTTCGCGAATCGTGGTAAGCTCGACGTCGGGATCGTGCTGGGTGCTCACGACGATATTTTCAAGACGCACCGGCACGCCGTCGTGGTATTCCACCGTCACCTGGGTCTTGCCGTCGGGCTTCAAATACGGGAGCGTACCGTCTTTTCGGACTTCCGAAAGGCGTCTTGCCATTGTATGGGCGAGCGAAATCGGAAGGGGCATCAGCTCGTCGGTTTCTTTGCAGGCGTAGCCAAACATAATGCCCTGGTCCCCCGCGCCGAAAGCGTCCATCTCTTCGACGCCCATTTCCTTAAAGCGGTCCACGCCCATGGCGATATCGCCGCTTTGTTCCTTGATCGCCGAAATCACCGCCACGGACTCCGCCTCAAAACCCGGCTGTACGCCGTGCACATAGCCGATATCCTTTAAGGTGTTTCTGACGACTTCGGTAAAGTCCACGTATTCCCGCGTGCTGATCTCGCCGGTGATGACGACCATCCCCGTAGAGACGAGACTTTCGCACGCCACGCGGGCGCCCGAGTCCTGCGCGAGAATCGCGTCCAAAATTCCGTCCGAAATCTGGTCGCAAACCTTATCCGGATGTCCTTCCGTTACGGATTCCGACGAAAATAACCATTTGTCCATTGTTTCCTCCTCAATAAAAAAACCTGCACGCGGCAGGCTCGGATTCTTATCTTTCAGACCTGTCGCGTCTGTAGGAATTGGCACCTCGTAAGGTTGCCGGGCTTCACAGTGCCTAGTCACTCCGCCACTCTAAATAAGAAATTCTGTTTTAAGTATACTCTAAGGAAAAACAAATTGCAACCGCGGCCCATGTGGCGGGTTTCGTTTCAAACACAAAAAAAGCCGGCCGAAGCCGACTTTTTATATCTAGATTTAGCGCTTGTTGCTTGCGCGCCAAATGCCCATTTCTTCTGCATTTTTAATGAGCTCGTCGCGGAAATCCGGGTGTGCCAGTTCGATCAGACCTTCGGCGCGTTCCCAGGTGGTACGGCCCTTGCAATTGAAGATGCCGTATTCCGTTACGATGTAATGGGTGTTGGGACGTGCCACGGTGATCGCGGAACCCGTCGCAAAGTTGGGGAGAATGCGAGAAACAGTTTCGCCCTTTTTGTTCGTAAAGGTGGAGCTCAAGCAGATAAAGCTCTTGCCGCCCTTCGAGAGATACGCACCCAGCGCGAAGTCCAGCTGTCCGCCCGCACCCGAGATGTGGCGCAGACCCGTAGATTCGGAGCTGACTTGGCCCCAGAGGTCCACGTTCAACGCGTTGTTGATAGAAATAAAGTTGTCGATTTCCTTTACCACTTCGGCACCGTTCGTGTAGTTGACCGGCGCTGCCATACATTCGGGGTTGTGGTCGAGGTATTCATAGAGTTCAGCACTGCCCGCGGCAAATGCGTATACCTGACGATACTTGTCGATGGTCTTCTTGGAGCCGTTGACCTTGCCTTTTTTCGCCATATCCACAAAGGCGTCTACATACATTTCGGAGTGAACGCCCAGGTCCTTTAAGTCGCTGTCAGCGATCAAAGCGCCTACGGCATTGGGCATGCCGCCGATACCCAATTGGAGGGTTGCGCCGTCGGGAATTTCTTTGACGATAAATTCGGCGACCTTCTCGTCCACTTCGCCATAGCTTCCCTTGGGCACTTCCGCCAAGGGGACATTGCCGGCTTCGACGATAAAGTCTACGCGGTCGATATGCACTTCGGACTCGCATTTGCCCGGGCAATAGGGCATCGCTTCGTTCACCTCTACGATGACCATCTTCGCCTTTTCGATGCCCGCCATGGTATGGGACGCATTCAAACCGAAGTTAAAGTAGCCGTGTTTGTCCATCGGCGTCGTGGTCACGATGGCGACGTCGAGTTCCACTTCGTCGCGGTAATACTTCGGAAGTTCCGAATAGCGCAGCGGATTATAGAACGCGCCCGGACCGGCGTTCACTGCCTTGCGTTCGGGACCGCCTGCGTGCCAGGAGTTCCAGATGAAATGTTTTCCTTCGGGATCCGCCGAAAGAACTTGCGGCGCCTTAAAGGTAACGCCGCCGCGCAGCTTCACATCTTCCAATTCGTCCATGCGCTTGGCGAGTTCCGCATCCACCGCGGTGCTCGTGCCGGCGCCCCAGCCGTATTCGACCCAGTCGCCGGATTTAATCTTGGCGGCGGCCTCTTTGGCGGTAATCAACTTCTGATCATACAGTTTCTTATAGTCCATGGTACCCTCCATACTTCCATTTAATACTTTACTAAGCCTAATATACACGATACAGTATCTTTTTTCAATCGGGAAGCCCGCCCAAATAATAAGGTTTTCCCGCCCGATAGAAAACTTTTCGTTCCACCATGAAAGGGGCGCGGGAAGATCAAATCCGCCTGTTAAAATATTTTCAATCGATAAATTTTACTTCCTTTGTCGAAAATTTCGCCCTCTGTATATACTCGCTCGGCAGCATTCGTTGACCGAATAAAAAGGGATCTACGAAAAAGGGACAGCGATCGCTTTCGATCGCTGTCCTTCTACAATACAGGATGAAATTCTACTGATACCCTTTCCCCTAAGCTATTTGAGACCACCGCACGCTCTAATACTTTTTCCTCAAAGTATATCCTCTCTTCTGAATCCAGAAATGAAAAGTAATAGACGGTCACCGAAATATTTCGTATCCTTGCCGCTTCCTCGTAGCCTCTTACGCCGAGAAGACGCAGAGGATTCCCCAGTATCAGGACCGCCTTTGCTTCCAAGTCCTGCAGGACGATATGATCCCTTTTGGCGACAAAGCGCATGGACAGGACGATTTCTGAAAGAACGGCACTGACGAGCAGATCCAGTGCTGTAAATTCCTCTTTTTCCGCATCAAAGGCGACGGCTTTATCGACCTCTACGTAAGATTTCTCGTTATAAACCTTTACCGATTCGGCGCCGTTTACGGCGCGATAGCGCTTTTCAAAGGCATCAAAGAGATCCATGTTCTTGCCTCAAGCGATCCCGGGCCGCGAGCATCGCGCCGATTTTTTCGGAAATATGCTCGTATTCATTGACAGGGCGGTTTGAAAAGGTGGCAAAACCACAGTCGGGATTTAGCCAAAGCAGATTCGGATCTACATACTCCAATGCCTCTTTCGCGCGGCAATAGATCGCCTCCACATCTTCCCGCCCATCGAGGCGGGGATTGATTACGCCGAGCCCCAATATCGTATCTCGAAAACGCACATCCGCCAAAAGTGCAGAAAGCTCGCCAGCACGCGGTGTAGAAAATTCCAGCGCCAAAATATCAGCACCGACATAGGCAAACAGATCTAAGAGCGGTGTATACGCCCCTTCTAGGAGAATGCTCTCGTCTTTGCTCCAATTGCCCCGACACACATGTAGAGCGGCCTGAGATTTTTCCCGATCTATCGAATGCATGGCACCGCGGATCAAATGAGCGGCAAATTCCAATTCTTCGGTAGGATCTTTCCGCTCGGAAAGGGACGCACACATAAAGGTACGCGGTCTGCCTTCGGTAAAGACGACCTCAGTCAAAACTGGCTCGTCGAACTGGATGACATCCACGCCGATTTCCTGAAGATGCCGAATCTCTTGCTCATAGATCTTGAGAACGTCCTCTCCCAGCGCCTCCTTGCTGTCGTAAAACGAGCCGCTTACATTGGCGAGCCACATGGAACGGGTCACCAAATAGGGACCGGGCATGGTGATTTTTACCGGTCGATCAGTGAGAGACTTCATCATTCTCAGTTCTTTTGCGACGATCTCGCCACGATACCCGAGTTTCCCCGTGCAAATGGCATTTTTCATCGAATTTGCCGGCACATCCAAGGTGTTCAAAATGTTTTCGAATTCTCGCTTGTCATCGACATACTCAAGCATTTCACCCATACTCATTTCTGTAACGCCATCGAGTTTTTCGGCAATAAACGAGACATAATTGTCTCTTTCGATCTCCCCGGAGGTAATGATATCCACATCCAGATCTTCCTGCATGCGTATCACGTCCCGCGTCTTCTCATACACCAGGCTTTGATAGTCTTCTTCTGCGATCATGCCCGCCCGCAACTTTCTACGCGCGAGCAGGATTTGTTCCCCACGGGGCAATGATCCCATCAGCGAAGCGCTAAAGGGCTTCATGGTTAAACGCATCTACAAAACCGCCTAAATACGCGTCGGCAGCGGTGATCGGTCCATATCCGTCGGTTCGCCCTTCAACCCATTTCTTCAGGCCTTCCAAATCCAGAATTTCGCGGTCCGGTTCTTTTCCGTAGTCCATTTCCATGAGAATTGCATCAAACGCCTTGATTTCTTCGTCGTCGATACCTTCTCGGAAAGTAAAGATGCAGTGATCGAAGGGATCGGTGGTATCCAACACGCGCACCACATTCTTATCAATAGAGCCGTCTTTGGTCCACGCTTCATAGTTGGCGGCCAGCGCAAAAGAAGCGTCCACTTCCCCCGCGACCAGAGCCATAGCCGCGTCTTTTTCGCCACCTACGTGATCCCCGTGTAAACCCACGCCGATGTCAAATCGCTTTTCTACATAGTCTTTTTCGAATTCCAAACCGTTTCGGTGCAAATGTTCGATCGGAATCAAGCGCGCCTGGGGCGAATCCACCGCGCCGAAAGCGATCGTCTTACCCTTCAAGTCTTCTAAGGTTCCGATCCCGCTATCTGCCCTTACCAGAAGACAGGTGTGTAGGTCTCGGTCGGTATCTCGCATGCAGCCGATTTTTTCTTTTCCCTCTAAACGCTTATGGGCATCGAGGTGCGCTAGAGGCGAATTCCATGCACCGTCGATTTCTCCGTTCACCAAGGCATCGACCTGCAGGCGATAATCCTTAAAAAATACAGCTTCGATTTCTTGTCCCCGTTCCTTAAAAAAATCTTCGATCATTTCCCAGATGACGGTAACGCGGGGATCGTACACCACGGCCCCGATCTTTAATGTTTTCATTCTGAACCTCCTCTTATACCAACGGCTGTCCGGTAATCGCCCTGCCCAACCAAACATTGAGAATATCTAAAGAGGGTGCCATAATCTGACCGGCATAGGCATCGCGCATCAAACGCTGAATCTCCGATCCTTGATTGTACGTTTTTCCACCACCGACGCGCATGGCAAGTGTGGAAGACTCGATGGCATTTTCAATAGCCACAGTCCGCGCAGCGATAATCTTCGCCACGGCATCTTCTTCTCCGTCAACCATTGCCTTGGCAGCGCGTTCGGTAAGGGCTTTGGCGCTTTGCGCATTGGCGTAGATCTTTCCCAGATGTACTTGTACGGTTTCGATCTGCGCGAGAGACTGTCCGTCGGGGTATTTTCGTTTCAGTGCATACTCGCAGGTAATATCAGATAAGCGCAGTGCCAATCCCGAATACACGCTCGCAAGACCCAGGATAAAGTAGGTGGCAACGACTTGAAATACTTGTTCCTGACCGCTGCCAGCCTCTCCAATGCGACGGTATTCCGGAAGCGCGACATTGTTCAAGCGCAAGGGACAACTTACATTGCCCTTCATGCCGATGCCTTTCCAGTGATCCATCTTAAATTCCATGCCTTCACTCTCGAGGGGTACGAGCCAGTTGTCGATGCCGTCTTCCACGTCAGACGCTGCAAGGACTAAGTAATAGCTTGCATGGGTCGCGCTGGTTACCATTGATTTGGTGCCGTTAAAAACATATTCTTCTCCGCGCTTTTCCACACTGATTTCCGGCATATAAAAATGTGTCCCGGTACCGAATTCAGAATACGCCAGTGCCATAAATCGACCGTTGTTGACGATGTCTGCCACTACTTCTTCTTTTAAGCGGTCGTTGCCATAATTCAAAAGGCACATCAACGCCACATTGTGCATCATATAGCACAGTCCGGCGGTGGGATTGGATTCCGCAAAGGCCATGACCGCTTCTTGATGTTCTTTCGCGGTAAGGCCCAGCCCACCCATTTCTTTGGGAATTAAGAGCTTAAAATAGCCTTTCTCTCCCATGGCGCGGAAAGATTCTTCCGGGAACCGTCCCGCTTCGTCGGATTCTTTGGCATACGGTGCAATGTACGCTTCGGCAAACGCCTTGGCTTCTTCGTAAAAATTCATTCTATACCTCCTTAAGGTCACTTTTATGTGTACGACCATATTGTATACCAATGTATACCAATTTAGTATTTTGTTTTTTAATCTGTCTTTTTATGCATAGGTTTTATAAATATACCTTTATTGTAAAGAATCCCGGCAACAAAAAAAGACCCCGCCGAAGCGGAGTCTTCTCTCTTTATTCTTCTTCGCTTTCTTCGTCCCAGCTTTCCACATCTTGGCCTTCCAAGGGTTTCATGGTGGGGAAGAAGAGAATGTCGCGTATGCTAGTTTGGTCGGTCAAAAGCATAATGACGCGGTCGATGCCGACGCCCAGACCGCCGGTGGGAGGCATGCCGACTTCGATGGCGTTGATAAAGTCGTAATCCATGGGGTGGGCTTCGTCGTCGCCCTTTTCCTGGTCTTTGACTTGCTCTTCGAAGCGCTCTCTTTGGTCGATCGGGTCGTTCAACTCGCTAAAGGCATTGGCGATTTCCCACGTGTTGATAAATGCCTCGAATCGCCGGGTGATCCGGGGATCTTCGGGGTCGCGCTTGGCGAGGGGCGACACTTCTACGGGGTGGCCCGTAATAAAAGTGGGCTGCACCATATGTTCCTCGCAGTATTCCTCGAACATTTCGCTGATGACGTGACCGCGGGTCCAGAAGGGCTGTACCTCGAGGCCCTTTTCCTTGGCCACGGCGAGGGCCTCTTCGTCGGTTTCGATGGCATCGAAGTCGACGCCGCTGTATTCTTTGACGGCATCCTGCATGCGAATGCGCTTCCACGGCGGGGTAAGGTCCAATGTCTTGCCCTGGTATTCGATGACGGCGCTCCCGAGGACTTCTTCGGCGCAGAATGCCACCAGTTCTTCGGTGATGCGCATCATTTCGTCCATATCCACATAGGCCTGGTAGAGTTCCATATTGGTGAATTCGGGATTGTGACGGGCGTCCATCCCCTCGTTGCGGAACATTTTGCCCATTTCATAGACTTTGTCGAAGCCGCCGACGATAAGACGCTTTAAGAAGAGTTCGTTGGCGATCCGCATTTGCAGGTCGATGTCCAGCGCGTTGTGGTGGGTCAGGAAGGGACGGGCATTGGCGCCGCCGGCCACATTGCCGAGAATGGGGGTTTCCACTTCCAAAAATCCGCGCGCGTCGAGGAATTTGCGTACCGCCTTGATGATGGCGCTGCGCTTAAAGAATACTTCCTTGACCTCGGGATTGACGATCAGGTCTACGTAGCGCTGGCGATACCGAAGGTCCATGTCCTTGAGGCCGTGGAATTTTTCGGGCAGCACCTGAATGCTCTTCGAGAGCAGCTGTACCGCTTTCGCCTCGACGGAGATCGCGCCCGCCTGGGTACGAATGACTTCGCCCTTTACGCCGAGAAAATCCCCCACGTCCACGCCTTTAATGACTTCGTATTCTTCTTCGAGATTGTTTTTCTTGGCGAAGATCTGAACCTGTCCGTAGGTGTCCAGAATGTCCAAGAAGGCGATCTTGCCGTGGCGTCTTTTGCTGATGACCCGGCCGGCGACCGATACGGTCTTGCCTTCCATCTCGTCGAAATTGTCTACGATGGCGTTCGTGTAGGTGTCTACATCGTACTTCTCCGCCAAATAGGGACTGTTGCCTTCGTCGATCAGGTTTTGGACCTTCTCGAGCTTTCTGTCCCTAACTTCGCTGCTCTTTTGACCTTGTGCCATTTTCTGCCTCCCGCTATTGTCTATCAAATCGATATCTTCAGCACTTCCAGTTGAACCTTGCCCTGGGGCACTTCGATTTCCGCCACATCGCCGACGCTTTTGCCCATAAGGCCCGCGCCGATGGGGCTTTCGTTGGAGATCTTGCCTTCCAGGGGATCGGCTTCCGCACTGCCTACTATATCATAGGTGTCCTCATCGCCAGTCTCGATATCTTTGACGACGACGGTGGAACCGACATTGACGATGTCTTCGTTCAGGTCGTCTTCTTTGACGACCTTGGCATTTCTCGCCATATATTCGAGCTTTGCGATGCGCTCTTCCACTTGCGCCTGCTCGTTTTTCGCCTCGTCGTATTCCGAGTTTTCCGAGAGGTCGCCGTAGCCCAACGCCACTTTGATCCGTTCGGCCACTTCTTTGCGTCGAACGGTCTTTAAGTATTCGATTTCGTCCTCGATCTTTTGCAGACCTTCCTCGGTAATAAATACGTCCTTATCTACCATTTGATCACTCCCATTCGGCGATGCGTTCGCCTTTCTATCCATTTATTAAGAAAGGACCCGCAATTGGGTCCCGGTACTCAAGTTTCCCCATTATATAAAAAATGGCTTTTTCTGTCAATCGGGCGGGGCTATTCTACGGGGATCGCGTCCAAAAATTTTAAGATCTCCGCCTCGGTGGCAAGCGAAAGGATTTCTGCGCGCAGTTTTTTTGCGCCGGGAAAGCCCTTCAGATAGCCGATAAAATGCTTGCGCATCTCGACCACGCCCAGCCGCTCTCCCTTTTGCGCCACGCTCCAGGCGAGGTGGGTCTTGGCGACGCGCAGGATCTCCGCATCCGATATCGGTAGGGGATCCTCGCCTAAAAGGAACCGCTTACAGTCGCGAAATAAAAAGGGATTGCCGATGACGCCCCGCCCTATGGCGACACCCGCCACGCCGTAGTCCCGTGCATGGGCGATGTCTTCGGCCCGGGCGATGTCGCCGTTTCCGATGACGGGGATCGTCACCGCATTCGAAACGCGGCCGATAAAATCCCAATCGGCGAGGCCGCTGTAATACGCCTCGCGGCTCCTTCCGTGCACGGTAAGGGCCGAGATGCCCGCATCTTGGGCGATTTTGGCGATCTCGAGCCCCTGCGTCTCCCCTTCCAAAAAGCCCTTTCGAACCTTTACGGTGACGGGCACGGAGGAGGCCTTGACGGCGGATTCCATCATCGCCCTAGCCCGGGGCAGATCCCGCATAAGCGCGCTTCCGGCGCCGGTCTTTACGATTTTCGGCGCGGGACAGCCCATATTGAGGTCCACGAAGGCGAACGCGTCGAGCCCGCCGCTTTCAGAAAGGTCCGCGAGAACCTGCTCCAAAATTGCGGGATCCTCGCCGAATAGCTGCAGCCCCACCGGTGCCTCGTCCTCTGCCACCGCCATCAGCCGCTTCGTCTTTTTGTCTCCGTAATAAAGCGCCTTGACGCTTACCATCTCGGTGGTGGCGTAGTCCATCCCGTAACGGGAGGCAATTCGCCGAAAGCTGAGATCGGTATAGCCCGCCATAGGCGCCAGTGCGATCGTAAATTTCATTTAACGGTTCAACTCATAGAGAATGCGCAGGCCGTCCAACGTCAGGTCCCGATCGATAAGGATGTCGTAGATGCTGTCGGAGACCAAGAGATTGGCAAACCCGCCGGTGGCGATGATCTTGAGTTCGTCGGGTCCCAAGCCCATCTCGCGAATGATATGGGTGACGATGCCGTCGATCATCGACGAAAACCCGTAGTAGAGCCCGTTTTGCATACTGCTCACGGTCGTCTTTCCGATGACCTTCTCGGGCTTGATGATCTCGATTTTGGGGAGCTTCGAGGTTCTCGACACCAGCGCATCCGCCGAGATGCTGATGCCCGGTATAATCAACCCGCCCAAATAGTTCTTCTTATCGTCGACCACACAGAAGGTGACCGCCGTGCCCAGATCGATGATAATGCACGGTCCGCCATAGCGTTCAATCGCCGCCACGGCGTTTACGATCCGGTCCGCCCCCACTTCCCTGGGGTTGTCGTAGCGGATGTTGATGCCGGTCTTTACGCCCACGCCCACGACGATGGGGTATTGGTGGAAGTATTTGATCACCATATTCTGCAGCGTATACATTAAATTCGGCACCACCGAGGAGATGATGACCGCTTCGATATCGACGGGTTTCAGCTGCACATTGTCCAGTATTTGCGTAATCAACATGCCGAATTCGTCGCTGGTCTTGGATTGGTCCGAGGAGATCCGCCAGTCGTGGATCAATTCCTCGCCCTTATAGGCTCCGAAGACGATATTTGTGTTTCCGACGTCTATGACTAATAACATATCTCACCTGACTGTCCGTTATTTTTTCTTGATACTTGCCAATCGGGCGGTCACCACGCCGGTCGTAATGATCGCCGCCAGAATGCCCTCGGGCACGCCCGATGTGATAATGGTGCCGAAGATCACCGTGTTCACCACTTCCATAGAGGCGCCTACGCCCTTTACAAATTCCTCCGCAAAAAAGATATAAATGCCGCTCATCACCATCGCCGAGTGGAAGATGGTCGATACAAAGGCGGCGAGCACCACCGCGGCGCTTTTGGACTCGGACTTCCACATGCCGTAGAAGAGCCCTGCCGAGAGGAGGAGAAAGAAGGTATTGAGAAAGAACGACGCGCCGTATTCGCCCGCCGAAATATTGCCCCATAGGCCGCGAAGCAAAAAGGCCAGGGCGCCGATCCAGCACAAAATCCCCACCTTTTTCAGCGCGTTGCCGTCGATCTTTCGGAAGCCCGCATATAAATAATAGCTCACGATGCCCAAGAGGACGCGGGGCAGGATCGAAATCAGCGGATTGTAGAATACGATCGAAATCGGCGTCGGTCGGGTGATGGCGTTAAACAGGGAGCTGAGTCCGAAGATCAAACCCACGAACCCGCCCACCACCGGCCCCTCCAAAAAGGCGGCGACGAGGACGGGAATGTGCATGGTGGTCGCATTCAAGGGCCCGATGGGAACAAAGCCCAAGGGCGTCAGTCCCAATACGACGGTGATCGCCCCCAAAATGCCGATAATGACGATCTGCCGCGTCGACAGCAGCCCGTCCTTCTTGCCTTTGTGTGTTTGCATAGTTTCCCTCCGATCCGGTTCCCCACGGGATACCGGTCATATAGTTTCGCTCGCTGTATTATCTTTTTGTACGCTGTAAATGCCGTTTGCCACCGCCCGCGCGAGCACCTTGGGCAGATAGTGGCCGGCGGCCTGCATAGAGATGTCGACCTCGTTGGTGGCGAGAGAAAAGATCGTATCGCCGTCGAGTTCGGTGTGTACCGGTTGAATGCTTCGGGCGAGGCCGTTGTGGCTCCTACCCGCGAGCTTACAGAGCGCGGTCTTATCGAATTTTCCGTTGGTCGCGACGATGGCGAGGGTCGTATTTTTGTGTCCCGCCTCGGCAAAGGATAAGGGCCCCCGAAGTAGCGCTTCCTCAAAGGGCACCGCCTCACCGTCCACCACGGGCATGGCGAGGGCGCGTCCCGCTTCGGCATCGTAAATATTGCCGAAGGCATTCACCGCGACGATGGCGGCAAATACCGCATCGCCCACCTGTATGGCGGCGGAGCCGATGCCGGATTTCTTTGCGTATTCTGTGCCCATGCTCTTTGCCGCCGTGCAACCGCAACCGGCGCCCACCGAACCTTGTCGTCTCATTTCGGTACTCGCCTGGTTGTAGGCCGAAAGGCCCATTTCCATATCGGGCCATACGTCGGGGTTTTTGTAGGTCAAGTCGAAGAGAATGGCCGAGGGGACGATGGGGACGATTCCCACGCCCACGGAATAGCCGATGCCGTCGGCGCGCAAGCCGCGCATTACGCCGCTCGCCGCCTCGAGTCCATAGGCGGAGCCACCGCTTAAGACCACGGCGTGCACCGTATCCATGGCGTATTCGGGCCGCAGCAAGATACACTCCCGGGTGCCGGGTCCGCCGCCGCGTACATCGACGCCGGCGGTGGTGCCCGCCGGAGGCACGACGACCGTCACACCGGTGCCGCCCTCCGCATCTTCCATATGTCCCACGGCGATGCCGGGAACGTCGGTTATATGTCCGGAATACATATTACACCTCTTTCACGCGAAACGATTATACCATAACTATACGGGGTTTCTACCCAGTATGTAAAAATTTTAACAGGACGCCGCCTATATTTCTAATATCCGTCTAATTCTCGCGGAGAATTTGCCCGAACGCCTATATTTCACAGAATCTTATGCCTCTCTCTGTGCCCTTTTGGTATAATAGTCAAATATAGAAGGAGGTTTCTATGACAAGAAAGACCAGAGCGGAGGGGCGCGAAGCCCATTCCCTGCGTTGGAGCTCCGCCTTTAAGATCTTATTTTTAATCATTATTATAATCGGGGTCACGACGGCCGGGCTGGCCGCGGCCTATGCCGTTACCGCCATCAGCCAATCGCCGGAGATTGACCCCAAAAATGTACGCGAGGCCATCGCCGAGACATCGGTCGTTTTGGACAAAAACGGCGATCCGGTGGAAAAACTCGTGCAGAACGAATTTAGCGAATACGTGCCGATCGACAAAATGCCCGAGCACTTAAAACAGGCGGCCGTCGCCATCGAAGACCAGCGGTTTTACGAGCACAACGGCGTCGACTTTCGCCGGCTGATTTCCGCCACGGTGCGGAACCTGCGAAATATGAGCTTCTCCCAGGGGGGATCCACCATCACCATGCAGGTGGCAAAAAACCTCTATACCTCGCAGGTACAGAGCTTTGCGCGAAAGTTTCAGGACATCTATTACGCCTTTCAACTGGAGAGCAATCTGAGCAAAGAACAGATCCTCGAGGCGTATTTGAACTCCGCCGCCTTCTCCAAGGGCACCATCGGCGTACAGGCCGCCGCCAAGACCTTTTTCGACAAAGACGTGTCGGATCTCACCTTGGCGGAATCCGCCATGATTATCGGCATCACCAACCGCCCTTCGGACTATACGCCCTATAAGCTCGCCCCCTTCGAGGACGGCGAGGGCATCGACAACCTCGAAATTACGCTGGTGGCGGCGGACTCGCTGGGCGAAGAATCCACCGATCGGGACAAGGAACTCGGCAAGGCACTCTTCGAGGCCGACGAGATCGACTCCTTCGAATACAGCCAAGTCTTATCGGGCGATATGCTCGTGCGCAAGGCGGTGTCGAATCCCACCAGCAAAAAGCGGCAAAAGCTGATCCTGCATAAAATGCACGATCTGGGTATGATCGAAGAATCTACCATGACCGCCGCCATCGACGAGCCCATAGAGCTGGATCTCGGCGCGAGAACCACCAAGGGCATCTCCTCGTATTATGTGGATGCCGTCAAAGACGAAGTGCTCGACATCCTCAAAGAACAGGGACACGACTCGAAAGAGGCGCAGCAAATTCTCTACAACGGCGGTCTGCGCATAGAAACCCCCATGGATCTGGATATCCAAAAGATCGTCGAGGAAAAAGTAAGCCAGAATACCTACTTCCCCGGCCGCCACAAGGACAAAAAAGGCATCATTCAGCCCCAGGTCGGGATCGTCATTATGGACCACCAGACCGGACGCGTCGCTTCGATTGTCGGCGGAAGGGGCATCGGCGGCAACAATATCCTAAACCGCGCCAAAAACCCGCGCCAGCCCGGTTCGGCAATCAAGCCCATCGGCCCCTATCTCGCCCTCTTTAACAAGGGGGGTACCGCGGGCGATGTGTACCGTGACCTGCCGCGCCCCGGCGGCTGGCCCAAGAACTCCACGGGCTACAAGGGCT
Source organism: Aedoeadaptatus ivorii (assembly GCF_030815095.1). Taxonomy (NCBI): domain Bacteria; kingdom Bacillati; phylum Bacillota; class Tissierellia; order Tissierellales; family Peptoniphilaceae; genus Aedoeadaptatus; species Aedoeadaptatus ivorii. The sequence goes on along the minus strand of NZ_JAUSWF010000007.1, from coordinate 95,867 downwards.
ATACCACCGTCCGCAATCTGATCGTCAACTCGTCGAATGTCGGCGCCTATCTCGTCGGCAAGGGACTCGCCAAAGGCGAGGACGAGGCGAGCAAGATGATGATCGAAAATCTGGAAAAGATGAATGTCAGCTCTATCGTAGAGCCTGAAGACAACGAGCGCTACGTCAATATCGACACCAAAAAATACAACGATATGAACCTCGCCTCCCTCACACTCGGCGGCATGACGGTGGGAATCAGTCCCCTGGAAATGGCGGGCGCATTCAGTACCTTCCCCAATCAAGGCAACTTTATCGCTCCCTCCTTTGTCGACAAGATCACCGACAAAAGCGGCAAGGTCATCTACGAAAACCCCCGGGAAGAAGTGGAAATCACCTCGCCCCAAAACGCCTATATTATGACCGATATCTTAGAGAACGTCGTCAGCCGCGGTACCGGTACCTACGCAAACTTCTCCGGCATGCACATCGCCGGCAAGACCGGTACCACCAACCGCAAGCGCGACAGCTGGTTTGTGGGCTATACCCCCTACTACACGGCATCGGTCTGGATCGGAAACGACGACAACACGCCCCTATGGGACTACTCCCGTATGGCGGCGAGACTGTGGCGGGCGATTATGTCCGACGTGCACAAAGATCTCGCGGACAAAAAGTTCGAGGCGCCGGAAGACGGCCTGTACCGCAAATATATTCCGGTGGCGGGCTATACCGAACTCTTTGCCGAAAGCACCGCCCCCAGCGGCCTGAGAAACCTCTATAAGAACATTCCTCCGAAGCCCAAAAAGCCGAAGGTGGAAAAGAAAGAGGACAATCAAGAACAGAACGATAACAATAACAACGGCAACAGCCAGCAACAGGGCCAAGGACAAGGTCAGGGTCAAGGTCAAGGACAAGGACAAGGCCAGGGCCAGGGCCAAGGACAAGGCGATCAACAAAACTAGAAAAGGTGCGGACAATCCGCACCTTTTTTTATTTTGGGCATACAAAAAGAGCCTCTCGGGAGGCTCTTTTTTTGCCGCGATTCTTTTGTGGGCTTAGAGGATATCTACTTTTTCTCCGCTGAGCGCCTTGTTCATGCTGCGCACGGCACAGAACTTGCCGCACATGGAGCAGGTTTCTTCCACTTCGGGGCTTCGTTCGTCGCGCACGCGGCGTGCGGTTTCGGGATCCATGGCGTGGGCGAACATCTTCTCCCAGTCCAATTCCCGGCGCGCATCCCCCATGGCGTCGTCTTCGTCGCGGGCACCGGGAACGCCCTTGGCGATATCCGCGGCGTGAGCGGCGATCTTCGAGGCCATAATGCCCGCCTTGACATCCGCCGCATTGGGAAGCGCCAAGTGTTCCGCCGGGGTTACATAGCAGAGGAAGGCGGCGCCGTGGGCAGCGGCCACCGCCCCGCCGATGGCGGCGGTGATGTGGTCATAGCCCGGTGCGATGTCGGTAACCAAGGGTCCCAATACGTAGAAGGGCGCGCCGGCACAGATGGTCTGTTGAATTTCCATATTGGCGGCGACTTCGTTTAGGGGCACGTGTCCCGGTCCTTCGACCATGACCTGCACGTCTTTTTCCCATGCGCGCTTGGTCAGCTCGCCCAAACGTACCAGCTCTTCGATCTGCAGCAGATCGCCCGCATCGGCGAGACAGCCGGGGCGTGCGCCGTCGCCCAAAGAGATGGTCATATCGTATTCGCGGCAGATGTCGAGAATTTCGTCATAGTATTCGAAGAAGGGGTTTTCTTCGCCGGTCATGCTCATCCACGCAAAGATCAAAGACCCTCCGCGGGATACGATATTGGTCTTTCTGCCGAAGCGCTTCAGTTGTTCCACCGTGCGCTTGGTCAGGCCGCAGTGCAGGGTGACGAAGTCGACCCCGTCTTCCCCGTGGGCGCGGATGACTTCCAAAAAGTCCTCGGCGGTAAGTTCGCCCAGATCGCGTTGGTGATAGATGACCGAGTCGTAGATCGGCACGGTACCGATCATCGCCGGGCACTCGTCGGTGAGCTTGTTGCGGAAGATCTTGGTGTCTCCATGGGTCGAGAGGTCCATGATGGCATCCGCCCCGAGTTCCACAGCGTGGTTTACCTTTTCCATCTCCGATTCCCAGTCGGCGACGTCGCGGGAAACCCCGAGGTTGACATTGATCTTGGTCTTTAACATAGAACCGATGCCCGCGGGATCTAAGCTCTTGTGGTTTTTATTGGCGGGAATGGCGACCTTGCCTTCCGCCACCCAGGCGCGAATCTCTTCCGCCGTGCGGTTTTCCTTTTCGGCGACGATTTCCATCTCACGGGTGATAATCCCCTGTCTTGCCGCGTCCATTTGTGTTGCGTATGCCATTTTATTTTCCTCCTATATTCATATGATTCAAAGGCGCCTTGCCCGAACCCAGATTCGGCGCACTTTCTATCGCGTTATATACGTATTCCTTCGCCTTCTCGACCGCCACAGGAAGCGGCGCGCCGAGACTCAAATAGCAGGCGATCGCCGAAGAGAGCGTGCACCCCGTCCCGTGGGGATCGGCGCCCTCTACGCGAGGCTTGGTAAAGTAGTGTATTGCTCCGTCATAGAGCACATCCGTCGCATCGCCCTCGGCATGGCCGCCCTTTACGAGCACGGCAAGGGAGTAGCGCTTCGCCAAGGATGCGGCGATCTGTGCTATATCCCCGTCTTCTATGCGCTCTTGTTCCAAAAGCACCGCCGCCTCGGGGAGATTGGGCGTAATCAGATCGCACACGGGAAAGAGGCAGTCGGTCAGCGCGGTAAGCGCCTCTTTCTCCAATAGCCGCGCGCCGCTCGATGCGACGAGCACGGGGTCGACGACGACCGGTCCCGCATAGTCCCGAAGGCAGCGGGCCACGGTGCGAATGGTCTCGGCGGACGAGAGCATGCCGATTTTTACCGCATCGGGCGGAATGTCTTCGAGGATCGCGCGCATTTGCGCCTCTACCGCCTCCGGCGGCAGCACGTCGATGCGGCGAATCCCCATGGTGTTTTGGGCGGTGATCGCTGTAATCGCAGACGTCGCATAGACGCCGAGGGCGGTGGCGGTCTTGATGTCCGCCTGAATCCCCGCCCCGCCGGATGCGTCGCTCCCCGCCACGGTCATCATTGTCTTCATCGGGCGTGATCCCAAATCTCGACGAGCTCCCTTGCCGCCGCCCCGGGATCGTCTGCCCCCGCCACGGCAGAGACCACGAAGAAGCCGTGAATCCCCGTCGCCGCGAGCGCTTCGAGATCCTCCGCCTTTACGCCGCCGCCCACCGTCACCGGCAGGGGCGAAATCTCCGCCAAGTGAGTGAGTTCGTCGAGGGTGCGTACGATCAGATTGCCCTCGGCGTCGAGCCCGCAGTCCCGCTTGGTGTCGGTGGGATGGAGCGGCCCCGCGCCGAAGTAGTCGATCTGCGAAAAATCGCCCTTCTCGATATAGTGCACCAGATCCCCGGTGGGGGCGGAAAGCCCGACGATCGCATCGTCGCCGAGATACTTGCGGCAGATTTCGGGATAGATGTCCGACTGGCCGACGTGAATGCCATCGACTTTGGCGCCCCGTTCCCGGGCGGCGAGGACCACATCCAAGCGATCGTCCGCCACCAGGGCCACCGAATCGCTCTTTCCCATCTCCCGAAGCAGGCGGGAGGTATCTTCCAACAGGACGATCAACTCCCGTGCCGACGCGGTCTTCGAGCGAATCTGCAAAAAGGTAAAGCCCGCTTCCACCGCCGCGCGAATGATCGGGAGCACGGGACGGCCGCCGGTGTTTTCGGGGCCCACGACGAAGTATTTTTCGATGCTGAAGTCCTTCATCTTACACCTCTTCCATTTCGCAGGCGGCGATGTCCTCGGCGGTGAGATTCGAGAGCGCATCCAAGAACTCTACTTGAAAACTCGCGGTGCCCCGCGCTTGCGCCTCGGCTCGTTTTCCCGCCACATTGTAGGCGTTGGTCGCCGCGAGCGCCGCCACAAAGGGATCCGCCACGGCGAGATACACCGCCGCTACCCCGCCCAGGGAACAGCCGCTCCCGGTGATGCGGGTAAAATACGCGCTGCCGCCCTTCGATACCACGGTCCTTTTTCCGTCGGTGACGAGGTCTTCTTTTCCCGAAACCGCCACCGCACCGCCGATATAGGCGGCCAAGTGCTCTGCCGCTGCGCGGGCGGTCTCCACCGATTCGGTGGCATCCACCCCGCGCACCTTGCCCGATGTGCCGTCGATCAGGCCCCACAGCTTTGCCACTGTAAGGATCTCCGAGGCATTGCCGCGGATAATGCGCGGCGGATACGCCTTCATATATTGCAAGAGCTCCGTGCGCAAATCGCCCATGCCGGCTGCCACCGGATCCAATACATAGGCGGCGTTTTCGCGGGCGCACTTTACCGTGCGGGGTACGGTCTCTTTATGGGAAGGGATCAGCGTCCCCACATTGATATAGATGCTCTTTGCGAGGCGGCACATCGCCTCTCCCTCGTCGGGCAGATAGACCATCGCCGCGGAGCCGCCGATCGCCAGCTGGGCGTTGGCGACAAATTCCACCGTGACGAAATTCGTAATCGACGGCGCGACGGGATTCGTTTTCCCGACCGCCCTATGGGCGTCTATTAACGCTTCTCTGATTTCTCTCATACAGCCTTCTTTCCACAAAAAAAGGTATCTTCGTGAGAAGATACCTTAAGTCCGACGCCGGATACTCGGTCGCCGAATTGCATTCCTACCATAGTATTAACTAACAGGTTCAAAGGGTCAGGTTTTACCTTCTCAACTTTACAAGTCCCCCTTGCAAAATATTGGATTAGATTCACCTTAACACCATGAAACCCGTTTGTCAAATATATATGAAATTACGGCACCCGAAAAACGCCTTCCTTCCCAAAGTTTTCTTCGAAAATAAGGCGTACGATTCGGATATTTCGAGGACGAAAGCACAGTACCGCGCGCTACCTAATTAATTTTCGGCATCTTTTTTCGGCGTAGGGCGCGCCTCTTTTTCAACCGATTCGAAAGTATAGCGCACCTTTCCCGCCGTGCGGCGGCCGTATTCGATCGCCTCTACCGGGCAGTAATTGATACAGGCCATGCAATGAATGCAGCGGTCATGCCAGAGGGGCCTCTGCGCTTTCATCTCGATATTGGCGGTCATGCAACGGCGCGCGCACTCGCCGCAGCCGATGCAGCTGTCCTTAACGCGAAAGGGCCGCGCCGTTACGATACAGGCATCGAACAGGGGCGCCATGCCGGAAAGCAGGCGACCTTTCCATGTGGGGGCATCGCCGATAGCACTTCCCGCTTCGATCGCCGATGCGATCTCATCAATCCGCTCCTCCGCTCGCCCGATAATGGCACGCGCTTCTTCTTGGGGCGGCGGAGAGAATAGCGCGGTGTAGTTTTCGGGCATCACGACGCCCGTCAAACCTCCGAATGCGACCTTCTTTTCTCGGGCGAGCGCCTCGGCGTACTTCGATGCCGCGCCGATGCCGCTTCCGCAGGTGAGAATAAAATAGATCCGTTCCGCTCGTATATCGATCTGCCGCAGATACTCCTCTACGATTCGGGGCATGCGCCAACAATATGTGGGCGTGAGTACGATCAATCGCGCGCTCTCGACGGGCGAAAAATCGCCGGCGCGGATCTTGGGCGTCATATCGACGATCTCTTCTCGGAGCCGCTCACCCAAAACGCGCGCACAGTGGGCGGTATTGCCCGTGCCGCTCATGTAAATAATCATAGTCTCCCTCCTACGGGGAGTATAACACAGCCTAAATCAAATGCTTTCGAGCAGGCGCCGCAGGCGGCGCACCGCCTCTTCGGGAACCTCGGCGTATTGGATCGCCGATACCACACAGATGCCGTCTAAGGGCAGGCCTTTTAATTCAGGGAGCGTCTGTTCGTTGATGCCCCCGATGCCGAATACCGGCACGTCCACCGTCTCTTTGATGGCGCAAAAGTCGTCGAAGGAGGTGCGCCGGGTGATGACCTTGGTGGTGGTGGGAAAGAGCGCGCCGGTGCCGAAATAATCCGCCCCTTCCGCTTCGGCCTCTTTCGCGCGCTCTACGGTCTTTACCGATGCGCCGATCAGCGCCTTATCGCCTAAAATTTCTCGCGCGACGGAAATGGGCAGATCGTCGGTTCCCAAGTGCACGCCTGACTCCGTCGCCTTGGCGACATCGACCCGATCGTCGACGATAAACTTCGTGCCGTATTGTCGAGCTTTGTCGTGCAGGGCATCGGCGAGACGCAGCACATCCAGGTCGCCGCGATTTTTCTCCCGCAGCTGCAAGTAGTCGATCCCGCCTTTTAACGCGGATTCGACGGAGCGAAAGAAAGCGTCCCGATCGGAAAATGCCTCGGAATTGGTGACAAAATATAGCTTTCTCATAGCCGAATGTAGTCGTTTCTCAGCACATACATCCCCATTTCGGCGAGATCCTTCTCGATATCGTCGAGGGTGCGCTGATCGTCGATGACGAATTGTTCTTCCCCTTCGGCTTCCTTGCGGTTTTCTTCGGTGCGGCGGCCGATCCCCGTATCCACCGAAGCGGAAATCTTCGTCGCGCCGTAGTACATGGCGGCGTTTCGGAAGGACTCCCCTTCCCGCGTGGAAATGGTGATGGAGGCAAAGGGCAAAAAGATGCGGATGGCGAGGAGATACTGCATCAGCTTCTTCTCGTCGATGCGGTTCTTGTTTTCCACTTCCTCGGCGCCGTGGGTGGGTCGAATGCGCGGCAGGGACACGGCGATTTCTCCGTGGGGGTATTTGCGTTGCAGCAAGTGCGCGTGCAGCCCCAACGAATACGCATCCCGCAGAGGATCGCTCAGGCCGAACAACGCTCCGAATCCTACGCCGCGCATGCCGCCCATCAACGCCCGCTCTTGGGTGTTCATGCGGTAGTTCATGGCGCGTTTATGCCCGTGGGGGTGGTAGTATTCGTAGGCCACCGGGTCATAGGTCTCCTGAAAGACCGTGACGAAATCCGCACCGGCCTCGCGGAAGCGCGCGTAGTCTTTTACATTGGCGGGATAGATTTCGAGGCCGATCACGCGGAAGTACTTCTTTGCGAGTTCCACCGCCCGGGCGATGTATTCCACCGAGGAATATTTGGAGGATTCGCCGGTGAGGATCAGCACGTCTTCGATCCCGTCTTTGGCCAGCGCCTCCATTTCCCGTTCGATTTCTTCTTCGTTCAGCATGGAGCGCTGAATGCCGCTTTTGGCGTTAAAGCCGCAGTAGCGACAGCCGTTTTCGCAGTAATTGGCGATATACAGCGGCGAGAAGGCATACACATTGTCGCCGAAGTACTGCTTTCTGAGCATGCGCGCCCGCTCCGCCATGGGCTTTAGATACGCCTCCGCCGCATCGCTCAATAGGGCAAAGTAGTCGTCCGGGTCCAGGCGGTCTTTTTGTAGCGCCGCCATCACCTCCGCGCCGGTGACGACGCGGTCTTTTTGTCGTTCGTAGCTTTCGCGAATGGCATCGGGAATTTCTTCGCCGATATTGTCCATTTCCGGAAAATATTCGTGCACATCTTGAATGTTCATACTATGCGCCTCTCAATCGAAAAAGTCCCGCAGAGGAGAAGACGGATCCGCGCCCCGTTCCAGAATGCGGCCGGGCTTGGCGAGGTATCCCAATCTTCCGGCTTCGATCCCCTTCTTAAAGGCCTCTGCCATCATGGTGATATCCGATGCCGTGGCGATTCCCGTATTGGCCATAATCGCGGCGGCGCCCATTTCCATGGCTTCTGCCGCCTGGGAAGGTCGGCCGATTCCCGCATCGACGATAATGGGCAGGTCGATCTCGTCGATTAAGATTTGAATAAAGGGTTTGGTGCCCAGCCCCTTATTGGAGCCGATGGGGGAGGCCAGGGGCATAATCGAAGCCGCGCCGGCATCGCGCATATCGCGGGCAAAGTTTAAGTCCGGATACATATAGGGCATGACGATAAAATCTTCCTTCGCCAAAATCTCGGTCGCCTTTAGAGTCTCGGCATTGTCCGGCAGAAGGTATTTGGAGTCGCGCATAATCTCGATCTTTACCAGATTGCCGCAGCCCATTTCCTTGGCGAGGCGGGCGATGCGCACGGCCTCGTCGGCATTGCGCGCGCCGCTGGTGTTGGGAATCAGCGTCACGCCTTCGGGGATATAATCGAGGATGTTTTTTACATCCGCCGTATTGGCCCGGCGCAGGGCGACGGTGATCATCTCGGCGCCGGCGTATTCCACCGCGGCATCGATCAACTCGGGGGCGTATTTGCCCGATCCCAAAATAAAGCGGGATGTAAACTCTCGGTCTCCTAATTTCCAGGTATCCATTCTATTCCTCCTCATTCCATAACAGTTCCAACACCGTCTGCGCCTCTAGGGCGGCGATGGTCATCACCTTCGGTATATAGCAATCGTTTCGGTCTTCGCCGTCGAAGTCGCCGGCGATATGGACATTGCCGATCGTTCGGCGCTCTACTTCCCCGCGCGGCCCGGCGACGCCGGTGGTACAGACATAGGGCTTTTCTTTCTCGATAAAGTAATCGAAACAGGCGGCCTTGGTTTCTTTGCCGTCGAACGCCTCGACGAAAATATCCGCCGTCCCGTAGATTCGATCCAGCACAGCCCGGTCCACGGTTTCGTAATGGGGAATCACCTCCGCAAAGGGAAGCGCCGCTGCGATCGCCCGCGCCGTCGCCTCTACCTTGGGCGCGCCGATATCACCTATGCCGTAGCACTGGCGGTTCAAGTTCGACGGCTCGATCACATCATAATCGAAGATGTGGATGATGCCGATCCCCAGGCGGGCAAGCATCCAGGCGATGTTGCTACCCAGGCCGCCGCAGCCCAAAACCGCCACGGTCGCATTCTTCGCGCGTTCGTTCCATGCCTCGCTTTGGCGGGCGAGGACCGCTTTTCTATCAACCCCCACCGGTAAACGAAAACACCTCCACAATATCGTCGTCTTCGACGAGATAGTCCTGCATATCCGCGCGGCGGACGAGATTTCGATTTACCTCGCATACCACCGCGCCGGCATCGTAGCCCGCCGCCTCGAGGACGCGGACGAGGGACCGTTCTCCGTCTGCAGAAAACGCCTTGCCGTTAATAATCACAACACACCTCCCGGAGTTAAAAAAAAGAGCACGAAGAAAACTACACCCGCGGTGGTGTACCCCTTCGTGCTCTTGCACTCTAGATGTAGAGTACCATATGCACAACCATAAGACAAGGCTTTCCCCGACTTCCTATAGGAGAATTTATCTTTTCTTCGCCCCTTCGACTGGGTACACATTTTATAATAGGAGGAATGCCATGCAGAAAATCGTAGTGGAACAATTGACAAAAATATTCGGCAAGGACCCCAAAAAGGGACTCGAAATGCTGAAGGACGGAAAACACAAAGACGAGATCTTAGAGGAAATCGGCGCGACCGTCGGCGTCAACCGCGCAAGCTTTACCGTAGAAGAGGGCGAAGTGTTCGTGATTATGGGGCTTTCCGGCAGCGGAAAATCTACCCTGATTCGCCTGGTAAATCGCATGATCGAACCCACCGCCGGCAAAGTGTATATCGACGGCGAAGAATTGACCGCCATGGACAAGGAAACCCTGCGCCTCGCCCGGCGGGAAAAGATGAGCATGGTGTTTCAGAGTTTTGCCTTATTCCCCCACAAGACCGTATTGGAAAACGCCGCCTACGGCCTGACCATAAAAGGCGTCGGACGCGAAGAAGCAAATCGGCGCGCCGAAGAGGCGCTCTTAAAGGTGGGCCTCGACGGCTACACGGATCAATACCCCGACCAGCTCTCCGGCGGTATGCAGCAGCGAGTCGGACTCGCCCGCGCCCTCGCCGCCGACACCAACATTTTGATTATGGACGAGGCATTTTCGGCCCTCGACCCCTTAATCCGAAAAGAAATGCAGGACGAACTGTTGATCCTCCAAAGCGAAATGCAAAAGACCGTCCTCTTTATCACCCACGACCTGAACGAGGCGCTCAAGCTGGGCGATCGCATCGCCCTGATGAAAGACGGCGAGATCGTGCAGATCGGCACGCCCGACGAACTCTTAAACTCCCCCGCCAACAACTTTGTGGAGGAATTCGTCCGCGACGTGGACCGCTCCAAAATTCTCGATGCCGCGAGCGTTATGATTCGCCCCGACACCATCAATATTTCAAAAAACGGACCCCGCTCCGCCCTGATGAAAATGCGCTCCACGGGCAATTCGTCGGTCTATGTGGTTAACAACCTACGGGAACTCCAGGGCGTCGTCACCGCCGACGATGCCCTCGCCGCCGTTCGGGAGGGAAACGAAAACCTCGAATCCATCCTCATTCGAGACATCCCCACCGCATCGGCGGACACCCAGCTGGATACGCTGATCGACGAAATCTACGACTCCAAACTGCCCATCGCCATCGTCGAAGGCAAGCGACTCAAGGGCATCGTCATTCGCGGAACGGTCCTCGCGGCCCTGGCCGGAAAGGAGATGCATGATGCATAAATTGCCCATATCTCAGTGGTTTGACGCCATCGTCGAATGGATGCGCCTAAACCTGGTGTTTCTGTTCGAGCCGATCAAAAACGGCATCAACGCCCTGGTCGAACTCTTCGGCTTTGTCCTCTCCCTCTTTCACCCGGCGGTCTTTATCGTCCTGGTGATGGGGATCTTGTTTTTTGCCAATCACAAAAAACTCAAGCCGATCGTCTTGATAGGCGGCCTCTCCTTCCTCTTTATATGGAACCAGGGCATTTGGGACGATATGATCCTCACCCTGAGCTTGGTCCTCGTCTCTGCCCTATTGGCCGTCGTCTTGGGCGTGCCCTTGGGCATCTGGATGAGCAAAAGCGATGTGGCGCAAGCCGTCATTATGCCCATCCTCGACTTTATGCAGACCATGCCCGCCTTCGTCTACCTGATCCCCGCCGTGAGTTTTTTCGGGATCGGCATGGCCCCCGGCGTGGTTTCCTCGATTATTTTTGCCATGCCCCCGGTGGTGCGCATGACCAATTTGGGCATTCGCCAAGTGCCCAAAGAGCTGATCGAGGCGACCGAATCCTTCGGCGCCGACGGCAGACAGCGCCTCTTCGGCACCGAGATTCCCCTGGCGAAAAAGAGCATTATGGCGGGCGTCAATCAGACCCTAATGCTCACACTCTCCATGGTCGTGGTGGCATCGATGATCGGCGCTCCGGGCCTCGGCAACCGCATTTATGTCGCGGTCTCGCGCAACGAGGTCGGACCGGGCTTTATCACCGGCATCGCCATCGTCATCTTGGCGATCCTCTTAGACCGCATCACCCGCGCCCTCACCGAAGATCGGAGGCGAGATTGAAATACCGTAAACTGTGGCTCCTCTTTGCGGCGCTCTTCCTGTGGGGCTGTGCCCCTCAAGCGCCGGAAGAAGAAGAGATTACCGACTACAATCCGAAAAACGTAATTATCGGCATCGAACCGGGCAGCGGCGTCTTTCACTCCGCCCGGGAGGCCGTAGAAGCCTATGATCTTCCCCAAACCCTCCACAGCGGCTCCTCGGCGGTAATGACCCAGCTCCTCTCCGATGCCTACAAAAAGAAAGAACCCATCGTCGTCACCGGCTGGGCGCCCCACTGGAAATTCGTCAATATGGATCTGAAATTTTTAGACGATCCCAAAAACATCTTCGGCGAAGAGCGGATCCACACCTTTTCGCGAAAGGGATTTCGCGAGGACGATCCCGACGCCGCCGAGATCTTGGACCGCTTCTACTGGACCATCGACGAGTTGCAGGAAGTCCTCGCCGAAGTCAACGCCGGCGAAAAGGACATCGAAGAGATCGCGAGCGGCTGGCTGGACCGCAATCCCGAGCGCTTGCGCGAATGGACCGAAGGCGTCCCCAAAGGCGACGGCAGAACCGTCACCCTGACCCACGTCATGTGGGACAGCGAATACGCCTCCACCTACGTAATCGGCGAGGCCCTGCGCCGCCACGGCTTTACGGTGCGCATGATCGCCGTCGAGGCGGGACCGTCCTTTATCGCCTTAGAAAACGGCGACGCCGACGCCACCGTTTGCGTATGGCTCCCCAATTCTTCGGCCTTCTACGTCAAAAAACACGGCAAAAACGTGGTCGATATGGGCCCCAATCTCGAAGGGGCGCGCACCGGCTTGGTCGTCCCCGCCTATATGGACATCGACAGCATCGAAGATCTCAAAAATCTATAACGCAATCCCCGCCTGTGGCGATGCCGCGGCGGGGTTTTTTATGTATTTTTTCACCCATACGATGTATGTTTTCATTTTATTGATGTATTTTGCCTCTATTCGCGACCGATTCGTCGGTCATTTTCTATATGTGTAAAATATACGAATTGAAATTCATTGCTGTTTCTGCGATCGGTATAAAAATTTATAAACTCACACCATTTTCTAATTGATATTTTTAATACGAGTCGTTATTTTACCGTCAATCTTATTTTTCCGAATTTTTGTAAATTTTTGTATTTTGTGCTTTAACTTTTTGAATCCATGTGTATAATATATACAGAAGCAGTCATCGTACCGTATATTCTTTTCTCAGTCGGAGGTGTCATATGTCATTTGCAGAATTTTTGACCAAATTTGACGAGGTGTTCTGGGGCCTTCCCCTGATCGCCCTACTCCTCGGCGCCGGCATCGTGCTGACGATTCGTACGCGTTTTATACAATTCCGGCGCTTCCCCTATATAATAAAACACACCCTCGGAAAGATTTTTGAAAAGGGCGAGATCGAAGAGGGCGCCATCAGCCCCTTCCAGGCCCTATCTACCGCCCTGGCGGCCACCGTCGGTACCGGCAATATCGTCGGCGTTTCCGTCGCGATCTTGGGCGGCGGACCCGGCGCCGTATTCTGGATGTGGGTCGCCGCCTTTTTTGGGATGTGTACCAAATTCTCGGAAGTCAACCTCGCCATCGCCTATCGGGTGAAAACCGCGCAGGGCGGCTATGCCGGCGGTCCCATGTACTATATCGAGCGGGGATTGAAAAAACCCTGGCTCGGCAAGGCCTTTGCGTTGTTCGCCGCCATCGCCACCCTGGGGATCGGCAACTCCGTACAATCCAATGCCATCGCCAATACCTTAAACGGCAGTTTTAATGTGCCGAAGTTCGTCACCGCGGTCATTATCACCGCGCTCGCCGCCGTCGTCGTTATCGGCGGCATCCAATCCATTGCCAAAGTGACCGAAAAACTGGTTCCCTTTATGGCAACCTTCTATATTATCGGCGGTCTGATTATCATTTTCTCGAATATCGATACTTTGGGCAGTGCCATCGCTTCGATCTTTATCGGCGCATTCAATCCCCAAGCCGCCGGCGGCGGCGCTCTCGGCTACACCATCATGATGGCGATGCGAAACGGCATCAGCCGCGGCGTATTCACCAACGAAGCAGGCCTCGGCTCCTCGCCCATCGCCCACGCCACCGCTTCCACCGACCACCCCACCCGCCAAGGTATTTGGGGCGTCACCGAAGTATTTTTGGACACCTTTATCGTATGTACCATCACCGCCCTGGTCATCCTGACCTCCGGCGTATTGGACGACGGCATCACCGACCCCTCGGTACTGGTCTCCCACGCCTTTGCCACCAAATTCGTCCTCGGCAAATACATCGTGTCCATCGGTCTGTTGCTCTTCGCCTTCTCGACCATCCTCAGCTGGGAATACTATGGCGAGACCTCGATCCGCTACCTCTTGGGCGACAAAGTCAGCATCCCCTACAAGGTCGTCTATCTGATCTTGACCTTTATCGGCTGCACCATGAACCTCGGCCTCGCCTGGACCGTGGCGAACATCTTAAACGGGTTTATGGCCATCCCCAACCTGATCGCCCTGATCGGGCTTTCCGGTGTGGTATACGCCCTCGCGAAGGACTTCTTCGCCGACGACCGGGTGCGCAAATCGCCCGACGAGTACAAACATCTCTTACGATAACTGCCTACCGACCGCCCTCTTTGTGGGGGCGGTTTTTTGGATTTGTATCGTTAATTTATTCACTTTCTGCGAATGAGCCCCGTCCCCTTTGGGTATATAGATCCGGAAAGGAAAGGGGTAAATTATGGAGCAAGTAGAACAATTTGATTATATCGTCATCGGCGGCGGCAGCGGCGGCATCGCTACCGCCAACCGCGCGGCGGAATACGGCGCCAAAGTCGCCGTCATAGAAGAACAAGATTTGGGCGGCACCTGCGTCAACCGGGGTTGCGTGCCCAAAAAGGTACTCTGGTACGCATCGTCCATTCGCCGAACCTTTGTGGTGGAGGCGCCGGGCTTCGGCTTTGACGCAGACGATTTGGCATTCGAATACGGGAAACTGCGCGAAAGCCAAATCGCCTATATGGACCGGGCGAGAAGCGCCTACGAGCGCCGACTCAAAAAAAACGAAATCACCCGCATTACGGGTCGGGCGCGCTTCGTCGATCCCCATACCGTCGAGGTGGACGGCAAGGCCTACCGCGCCGATCACATCACCATCGCCACCGGCGCCTCCCCCGCCCGCTGCAAGCTGCCGGGGAACGAACTGGTAGACTACTCCACCGACTTCTTCCGCTGGACGGATCTGCCCAAATCCGTCGCGGTGGTGGGCGGCGGCTATATCGGCACCGAACTCTCGGGATTTTTGGCGGGAATGGGCGTCGCCACCCACTTCCTCGTGCGGGGCGACAGCATCCTGAAAAACTTCGATCCCTATATCACCGAAGGCGTTACCCACGAAATGGAAAGCCACGGCGTACACTTCCACTTTCGCAAGAGCGCCGCTTCGTTTAAAGCCGTGCCCGAAGGCGTAGAAATCACCTTCGAAGACGGAGAGACCGCCGTCTTCGAGCGCGTCATCTGGGCGGCGGGCATCGCCCCCAACACCGACGACATGGGACTCGAAAACACCGCGGTGGAAACCAAGACCTCGGGCCATATCGTATCCGATACCTACGAACGCACCGCCGAAGAGGGCATCTACGCCATCGGCGATGTCACCGGAAAGCTCGACCTCACCCCCGTCGCCATCGCCGCCGGTCGCTTCCTCTCCGATCGGCTCTTCGGCGGCAAAGAAGACGCCCACCTCGACTACGACAATGTGCCCACCGTCGTGTTCACCCACCCCGCCATGGGAAGCGTCGGCCTTACCGAACAAGCCGCGCGAGAGGCCCACGGCGCGGAAAATATAAAGACCTACAAGACACAGTTTACCGACATGCGCTCCGCCGTCTCCGGCGACCGCATCGAAAACCGCATGCTGCTCGTATGCGCCGGCCCCGAAGAAAAAATCGTCGGCATCCACGCCATGGGCGAAGGCGTCGACGAAATGATGCAGGGCTTCGGCGTCACCGTAAAAATCGGCGCCACCAAAGCCGACTTCGACGCCACCGTGGCCATCCACCCCACCGGCGCCGAAGAAATGGTCACCATGCGCTAAAATTTCCTATCGACAACATTTCCATGCACGGAAAAACCCCGCTTCGCGATTGCGAGGCGGGGTTTTTGTATGGGGAAAACGCCTTATTCCATCTCTCGGTCTAGCCGATATAAAATTTGTGCGATTTCTGCACGCGTGGAGCACGCTTTGGGATCAAATATGCCCGTCTCCCGTCCACGAACCAATCCCGCCCGGTTGAGCTTTTCTACCGATTTCTTCGCCCAATCGGACACTTCATCCATATCGCTTACGGTGGGAACGGCAGAGGACTGCCATGTAATACGAGCATAAGCCGCGTATCGGTCGAGCATCGTCGCCATCTCTTCTCGTGTTATGGGGGCATCCGGCGCGAAGCAATCCTCCCCTATCCCTTCCACGATGTGATTGTCCCTGGCCCAGCGGATATAGGCCGCTGAATAGGCATTTTTCTTTACATCCCGAAAGCCCGCATCGGTATCTTTTCTCGAGATGCCAGATCGTCTTCCCAAGACGGTCACAAACATTTCGCGCGTCATCTCGCCGTCTGGAGCGAATTGCGTAGGCGATATGCCCTTAAAATAGCCTTTTTCGACGACATATCGAATCGGCTCTGCTGCCCAGTGGCCGATACTATCGATAAATGCCGGCTGTTCAGGCATTGCCTTTTCATTCGGGCTATTTTCCGTCTTCTCGGGCGCGAGACGCTGCGATCCCACATTCCCGTCGGGTCTCCACTTCGGCGCACTCTGCCGCGGTACTTCCTTTTCTTCTTCCCTTACAGACGGGTCGGCAAAGGAAAGAACACCGTCTTGAATCTTCCACGATTTTAGTATGATTCCATCAAGAGAGTCGCCCTTCAGCCAAAGAGAGATCGCCGCATCGATCCACTCCCGCTTCGGTCCCCGGTTGAGTGCACCCACGGCTTCTTGAATATAGGCACTGCCGTTGTCCGCAACCTCTCCTTTTACCTCTTTGGTGCCTTCCACTACGGTGCCGATCGCTTTTGGCTTTGTCGTCTTTCCCGCCACAACGGGAACCTTATCGGGATGGTAAAAGTTATCGTACATATAACCGATGCCGGTATTTCTACCCGCTACGGTACCCGCATCGCCTGTGGGATTTGCGGCATGAACAAAGACATCGGCATAAAAGTTCGACAATACCCCAGCATTCATACCGACGATACCGCCTACCATGGCGCGATTCAGTGCCGTTTCCGCCTGCACCGTACCTGCGGCGATTCCATTTAAGAGAAGCGAACGATTGTTGAGCCCCACAACGCCGCCCGCATAAATATTTCTGGAGCCGGATTTCGCTATAAGATCTGCTTTCGAGCGCACGTTAACGATACGGCTCTTGTCCGTTTGGGAAAATAGGCCGCCCGCATAAATTTCAGCGGCATCTGTATCAATCGCCATCGTTCCGCTCGCCTCTATGCCATTGATCATTCCGTTCTTTATATGCGGAGCCACAGCACCGACAAATGCCTTTTGGTCTGACTTGCCTTTGACGTGAATTTCGTAATTTTTCAAGCGCAAATCGTGAATTTCTCCGCCATCGATATAGGTGAACAGACCTGCAAATTTGCCTGTATACGGGGCATCCTTTGTGCCAATGCACATATTGTAAATTGTATGACCCCCACCGTTAAAGTGTCCCTTGAAGGGCCACTTCCCGCCTGATCCGGCAGGCATCCACACATCCGTTAGAATCATATCCGCATCCAGCCGGATGTACTTGTCCGCATAGGACTCGTCGGCATTAATGCTCGCGGCAAAATTTATAAATTGCTCCCGCGTTTGGATTATGTAGGGATCTTCGACCGTGCCTTTCCCCGCCGCAAAAATCGATTCTACATCCGCCATACCATATCCCGTAAAGTCGCGATTTTTCGAACGCAGCATCACATCGCGAATCGCTTCTTTCAGCGCACTCTTCGGCAAATTTTCGTAGTCGGCTTCTCCCCGCAGCAATTTGCCGATCGCCGCCGCATCGACCGAACCCGAAAGTGTCTCGATTTTCTGCCATGCACCGCTATCGTCTATTTCTGCCCTTATCAATACCGAGCCGTCCCTGCTCCTGCCGTAAAACGCGCCGGGAAGCAAATGTTCGTCGGCCTTTGGTAGTAACGACTCAATCCGCGCCGAAGTTTTGGCATCGTATGCAGGGCGAATCCTTTCTTCTATAAGCGAAGGCTTATCATTCAAAACCCAGCGATTCAGTGCATTTTCGGATTGTGAGGGTTTCCAATGCCCCTCTTGGCGACCGCCCTTCGAAAGATCCGCGCAGAGCTTTGTAATATTCGCATCGAGTTTTTTTGTCGCCCCCTGCAGATCCGCCGCTTCTACATCCAGGGCGACACTTCCCGTGTAGGGCACGCCATCTTCTGTTACGCCGGCGCCAACCGCCCATCCGATAGGAATCGAAGGGGAAACAACGTGCCGATCTTTGGTTTTATCGTCGACCACCAAGATCGAATTCGCGTCATAGTACGATTGAAAAGTATCGGCGATGCCCGTCGCCCATCCAACCACGGCGCCGACATAGTGCGTGTAGCTATCCGAAACGATATCCATGCACGAGTATGTATTGACAATCGTTCCCCCGTTTACACCGGCAATTCCGCCAAATGCCGTCATACCTTCTTCCTGTACGCGATCGGTAGAGCCTCCGATTTTTCCCGTCGAGCGGCAATTGGCCACAATACCGCGATTGGTGATCCCCACAATGCCCCCGGCCTCGGCCGTTCCGCCCACCGCTGTCGAGCGAAGATCTACATTCGCCGTACAATTATAGATTTCCTGCTTCATACCGCTGCCGACAATACCGCCGACAAAGAGGTTGCTCTTTCGATGTGTGGTCTCGGCGACGATCGTAGCCGTCACATCGATTCGATCGAGGCGAGATTCCCGTGCTGTGCCCGCTAAGGCACCCACCATATATGCTCCGTCGGATATGGCATAGATT
Organism: Aedoeadaptatus ivorii; assembly: GCF_030815095.1. Taxonomy (NCBI): domain Bacteria; kingdom Bacillati; phylum Bacillota; class Tissierellia; order Tissierellales; family Peptoniphilaceae; genus Aedoeadaptatus; species Aedoeadaptatus ivorii. The sequence goes on along the minus strand of NZ_JAUSWF010000007.1, from coordinate 77,510 downwards.
TTTGCGTCGATCGCAAGATTGCGTATGTTCGCGCCCGCTACATTCCCGAAGAATCCGTCACTTACGTTTCTTTTTTTAGCGGGATCCTCTTTGCTCCCTATGTGAAGCCCCGTAATGCGATGTCCGCGACCGTCGAAATCTCCCTTAAAAGGATGGGCCAATGAACCGATGGGCTTCCATTCTCCCGTAAGTTCTACATCGGAATCCAATGCAATATATACGCCCGCATAATCATTCACCTTGCCCTCGACATCGACTGCCTCGGTCGACTGAGCAAACTGCTGCAAAGTCTGCGCACTGCGAATTATGTACGGATCCTCTGCCGTTCCCGTGCCGCCGTCAAAAATCGACGCGGGATCCACGACAACTTCTTCTTCGGCCGCAGGTTTTTCCGCCGCACTGTTTGCGGCATCGATCGCCTTTCCCGTGGCTTCCAGTACCGCACGAGAGCTCACCGTGGCTTTTGATACGGTATCGACGCCGTCGGGACCTCCGTTATCTTTAATCGTATCCAAAAGTCCCGCGTCCTCCAGCAACTTCCATTTCGATTCCGTCTCAGCACCGCGATCGGCACGAATCGCATCGATTCGGATCTCGCCGTTTTGTTCCGACACATCTACGGCTACTTTTACCTCTCCCCGATAGCCGTTCGCAGACGCCGTATATGTACCTGGGCGAAACGCATTCGCCGCTCTCACTGCAAAGGCATTTGTAGGCACTCCCGTCGCGAGAATCGCCCCCGCCAAAGCCAAATATGATTTCTTACTATGTATTCGGAGTTGTTTTCGATCATTCTTTTGCATATATGTCTCCTTTGTTGATAAGTGATATCATTTTTATAATTGTATTCTATCCACCTCCACGATCGCCGTCAAGTCCAATCTCTGTCTCCAAATTATAATTCCCTTCGTTTTTCCATAAATCCAATCAAAAACGCGCCCCCTTGGAGGAGGCGCGACAGTTAAATCGACCCATTCATTTTCCGCAAAAAATCTCCCCGCAGGGAGATTTTTCTTAGCGATATTTTTCCAGTGCTTCGGCCATTTCTTTTGCCATTTGGCGACATTTTTCGAGATCTTCGTCTTCCGGTGCGCCCATCACATCGATGGTGGTGGGGAGCACTTCCCACTTGCTCTCTTCGGCAAAGGCGGCCATTTGCTTTTCGGCGCCGCCGCCCCAACTGTAGTTGGTGAAGGTGCCGAGGATGTGGTTTTTCATCTTTTGTTTTTTGAGGGTTTCCACCAAGGTGCGCATGGGCGGGAAGAGGTCCACATTGTAGGTGGGGCAGCCCAGAATAATGCCGCGGTAGTTCCAGGTTTCGCTGATCAAATAGCTCAGGTGGGTTTTGGACACGTCGCGAATGCGAATATTGCGTACGCCTTCTTCGGTAAGGGCGCGTGCGATGGCTTCGGCCATCATTTCGGTGTTGCCGTACATAGAACCGTAGACGATCAGCACGCCGTCTTCGGTTTTTTGTTCGCTGAGATCGCTATACAGCTTGACGATAGGCTCGATGTTTTCGCGCCAAATGGGACCGTGGTCCGGGCAGATCATCTTGATGTCCAGCCCTTCGAGCTTCTTTAGGGCGCGGGTTACCTGTACGCTGTACTTGCCGACGATATTGGTGTAGTAGCGCACGGTTTCGTCGCGATACTTGTCCCATTCGATCTGATCGTCGAAGATCGCCCCGTCGAGGGTGCCGTATCCGCCGAAGGCGTCTTGGGAGAAGAGCGTGCCGGTGGCTTCCTCAAAGCAGACCATAGACTCGGGCCAATGCACCATGGGGGTAGAGTAGAAGGTCAGTTCGCGCTCGCCGATCTTTACCGTGTCGCCGTCGCCCACGAGGACCACGCGATCTTCGCCGATGCCGTAGAAGTTTTCCATCATCTTGACGGCCTTGGAGTTGGTAATGACCTTGCAGCCAGGGAAAGACTCTACTACCGCCTTCAGCGAAGAGGTATGGTCCGGTTCCATGTGGTTGACCACGACATAGTCGAGGCCGCGTCCGCCCAGTACGCTACGGAGCTTTTCCATAAACTCGATAATGGAATCGATCTTTACGCAGTCGATCAAGCAGGTTTCGCTGCCTCCGTCCAGCAGATAGGAGTTGTAGCTGATGCCGTCGGGCAGGGGCCACATGGCCTCAAACAGATGGGTGTAGCGGTCGTTGACGCCGATATAGTGCAGTTGGTCGTGGATCTTTACAAATCTAGTATTCGCCATGTTCTCACCTTTCTCTTATGGATTGATATTTCTTATACGATTTTAAACCCTTTGGCGGGATAATGCAATGAAAAGCTTTCAAATCCCCAGTTCGAGCGTAACCGGACAGTGGTCCGAGCCGTATACGTCGTCGCGGATGTCCGCATCGAGAATTTGATCCGTCAGGGCGTCGCTTACGACAAAATAGTCGATGCGCCACCCCACATTTCGCTCCCGCGCCTTGGTAATGTAACTCCACCAGCTGTACCGATCCGTCGCGTCGGGATATAAGTGGCGGAACGAATCCGTGTACCCTGTACGCAACAGATTCGTAAATTGATTGCGCTCCTCGTCGGTAAAGCCGGCATTTCTCCGATTGCTGGACGGGTTCTTGAGGTCGATCTCCTTGTGCGCCACATTCAAATCGCCACAGAGCACCACGGGTTTTACCGTCTCCAACATGGTTAAATATGCCCGAAACGCGTCTTCCCAAACCATGCGGTAATCCAATCTGGCCAGCCCTCGCTTGGAATTGGGCGTATAGCAGTTCACCAAAAAGAACTCCTCAAATTCGCAGGTAATCACCCGGCCCTCGCGGTCGTGTTCGTCGTCGCCGATGCCGAAGGTCACGTGGATCGGCGAAATCTTCGTAAACACCGCCGTGCCGCTGTATCCCTTCTTTTCGGCGTAATTCCAGTACTGCTCGTAGCCGTCGAGTTCCAGTTCCAGCTGGCCCGCCGAGAGCTTCGTCTCCTGGAGGCAGAAAATATCCGCATCCGCCGCCTCGAAGAAATCCATAAACCCCTTCTTGAGCGCGGCGCGAATGCCGTTTACATTCCAAGATACCAATTTCATACTATTCTCCTTTGTCGTAGACTTCCAAAAAGTCGTGGCGCGCCCCGGCAGGGTCCTTATAGCCCAGAATCGCGCCCATTTCGACATTTTGTGCCGAGCGGAAAATCGACATCTCCACATTCGGGTTTTCCGCCTTGATCTCGCGGATCAGATTCTTTACATAGGCGCGGGCGCCGAAGTTTTCCTTCGCCGTCACCGTACAGGCGCAGTCGATGGGGGACAAATCGTTATACGCCACCCAGCTGCGAATGTCGTCCTCGCGAATATAGATCATGGGCCGGATCAGCTCCATCCCCGAAAAATTCGTCGAATGGAGCTTCGGCATCATCGTCTTGTAGCTGCCGCCGAAGAGCACATTCATCATCACCGTCTCGATCACATCGTCAAAGTGATGCCCCAAGGCAAGCTTATTGCAGCCCAGCGACTTCGCCTTGTCGTACAGACTCCCCCGCCGCATGCGGGCGCAGATATAACAGGGCTTTTCGCCGCCCATATCCTCCGCCACATCGAACACATTGGAGCCGTACATCTCCAGGGGAATCCCCGCCTTCTCGCTGTTTTCTTTCACCTGCGTAACGATCTCGGGCAAATACCCCGGGTCCATCGCGATAAACCGGAGCGAAAATTCTTTCTTGCCGTGGCGCTTCAGCTCCTGCAACAACTTTGCCAAAAGCAACGAATCCTTGCCCCCGCTCATGGCGACGGCGATCACATCCCCGTCCTCGATCATCTCGAACTCGTTGATCCCCTTGATAAAGCGGCGCCAAATATCTTTTCGGAACTTTTTTATAATACTTCTCTCTATTTCCTGAACGGACATAACACTCCAGTCTCTCTAAAAAAAGCCCGGTTGGCCCGGGCATCAGATCCTATATCAATTCCATCGTACTATACTACGGACGCAAATTCAATCCGGCAAAACAGAGAGAAAAAAAGAAGTGCCGCAGCACTTCTTCCCGCTCCTTATTCACCCAAAAGCAATCCGGGGAGCTTTAAGGGCTCTACATATTCGTCGCCCTTGTAAGCGCGCATATTGCCGCCGGAAATCTCGTCGACCAACATAATCTTTCCGTCGTCGTCGCGGCCGAATTCCAACTTGATGTCGTAGAGGTCGATGCCCTTTTCATTGAGCACCGCCTTTACCTCGTCGGAAATTTCGCGCGTAAGGCGCTTCAGCGTGTCGTACTCTTCGGCAGTCAGAATCCCCAGCATCACCAAGCCGTCCTTTGTAATCGGCGGGTCTCCTGCCGCGTCGTCCTTCAGCGTCACTTCCACAAAGCCGTCCAAATCCTGCCCTTCTTCGGCATAGAGCCCATAGCGGCGCAAGAAACTGCCCACCGCCTTATAGCGGCAGATAAATTCCAGCCCCTTGCCGAACATATTGCCCGGCTTTACCTCCATCGCCTTCTCGTCGATGTCTGCGGAAATAAAGTGCGTGGGAATCCCCTTTTCCTTCAGCCGCTCAAAGAAAAACACCGTCAAAGACAGCGCCGCCCGGCCCGAACCTTCCATCGTGAGGCCCACCTCATTGGCGCCCGGATCGAACACCCCGTCCTTGCCCGTGACATCGTCCTTAAACTTTAAGAGATAATTTCCGTTTTCCAGCTTGAAAACATCCTTTGTCTTGCCCTTATAAATCGCTTCCATTGCGACCTCCTTTAATTCATCTAAGCATTATTTTACGCCTCAATGCGTATGTATACAAATAAAAGATGAAGCCGGTTCAAAAAAATTTCGACGCCATACCGACGCCCGAACAAGGAGGATTGTACCCCATTTGTGTGGATTTTACACAGAAGAATGGGAAAAGGAGAGAACTTCGTTCCGAAGCGAAGAATCTCATTCCCCAGAAGGGGCATGCATAGAGGCCACCGACGAAACGCACCCTGTTCCCCTTGTCGGTCAATCAGACGCGCAATAGGCACCGTGCAATCCATCGACCCGCAATAGCAAACGGGAGATCCTTGACTCCGCCTGTCGGCTCCGCTCAGGATGACAAAATTATTATTCACGATCGCTCCCTATTGTCATTCTGAGCGAGGAACTCCGTTCCGAGTCGAAGAATCTCTTTCGCTGTATGGAGAACATAAAGAAGCCGTTACCGAACCACACGTCGCACCCTCTTGTTTCAGGCAATAAGAATCACCCACTCCTTTACAAACCACAAACATTCCCCTAATATGCACTTGCATTTTCAGGGCGTTTCCACTAAAATATAGAGAGTATTCGCTAACGTGGCTCAGGTGGTAGAGCAGCTGATTCGTAATCAGCAGGTCAGGAGTTCGAGTCTCCTCGTTAGCTCCAAGTATTGCCGCCGGCTTTGGCCGGCGGTTTTTTATTGTAATCTTTCTCCTCACCCCGTTATTTTTTTGTCGTTTTGTGATACGATGGTAAAAACATCTATCTCTATATTCTAAAAAGAAAGTAGTGGGAAAGGAGTTTGTGATGAAACGGCTCATCGGAGCGATTTTTCTCGCCCTATTGTTTATTTTTCCTTCGGCAAATTCCTATGCGGAAGGCCCCACGAAAGCGTGGACGGGCGGCCATTATGTGGATCAGAATATCCCCATTATTCAAGACGCGAAAAAGACGTATATACCGGTGGATCTCGTGGCCAAATATTTGGGGAAATATTCGTTTTATAAGCCGGATGAAAAAACTTTGATCGTCGCAAAGCCGGGCCCGAACCCTTCCTGTGATGCGGATGCGCTGCATACAAATCTGCCCTTTACCTATGCTGCCGACTTCGAAACTATCCAATGTTATTTTTCAGAGGCGCCATTTTACCGCTCGGGCCATGTGTACCAGACGGTCGAAGACGCGAGTCTCTTTTTTGACAAGACGATAGGCTACGACGCGGCGAATCGGGTGGTCTTTATCGGCGACGGCTATGTGCCGGGCGCACCGGAACAGCAGATTCATATCGTGGCAAACGGTAGGCCGATGCCGAAAGATCTTCACCCCTTCATTCAGCATGACCGGACGATGGTGCCGGTACGCTTTGTAGCGGAATCCTTAGGAGCGGAGGTGTATTGGCATCCGGAAAAAATCGACGGGATGCAGGGGCTCACGATCTCTTCTCCTACCGATCCGACGATGGGACTCACGATGTATATCGACAAATGCGGCGCCTCTGAATCGGAGCTGTTTTTCCGAAACGATACCTTTCCCGTACTCCGAAACGGCACGACCTATGTACCCATTCGTTTGATCGCCGACTATTTGGGGATCGATGTAAAATGGGATGCCTCGACCCACACGCTGACGCTGAACCCCAAAGATTCCGTCGAATTCCTTGCCTATGACCGCATGGCCGGCTATCTGAGTCCGATTATGGATCAAAAGTTTGAGGATTTTATTGCCATGCCGTCCCAACCCGGCTGCTATGCCGCCATTTTTGACTAAATCCGTCCATACAAAAACGCGACGCATCGACGTCGCGTTTTTTTATTGCCCGCGTTCTCCCCGTAAATATCCGCGTTCCTCGAAGTAGGACGCCGCGGCGAGAAGCGCCCGGTCGTTTCCGGGAGCGGCGGTGAGCAGTACGCCGATGGGAAGGCCCGTCGAGGCGATGTATAGGGGCAGGCTTATGCTCGGGCAGCCGAAGAGGTTGTAGGTCAGGGCGTAGGGAGAGTGGGCGGTGCCGGGGTCCAAGAGCCGGTGTATATGCGCCACGAGTTCCGGTGTGGAGAGGGCGCGGAAGTCGTCGATGCCGCACAGGCTTTTTTTCACGCCGTCTAAGAGATCGAGTTTGGGAGCGGTGCGGGCGGTGGCGGGTTGTATATAGATGTCGTATGAACGGAAAAAGGCGAAGAGTGCGGCGCCGCTCTTTTGCACGGCCTCCGCCTCTAAGGGCGCTTCTCCGGTTTTACACAGTCGCTCGCCTAGGGTGTAGAGGAGGACGTTGCCGTCTTCGGACATGCCCCGGGCGAGTTCGATGCCCTCTTTTTGAAAGCGGCGGTACTGTTCCGCCGCGGTGGCGAGAAAGGCGCGCCGATAGAGTTCTCGCTCCGCCACTTCGGGCCGCACGCACACGGCTTGTATGCCGCCTTCCCATAAGTGCTCGACGGCCATCTGCACCGCGTCTTCGGCGTCTTTTGAAATCGCGATGTCGTGGTCGGTGGCGGTGTGAAAGGCGAAGCGGAGGTCGTGTGGGGGGATGTCTTTTCCGCTTCCATATAAGCCGGCGTACAATGTCGCGGCATCTCGCACGGTGCGGGTGATGGCAAACTGTACCCGGTGCCCGGTGGGCTTAAAACCGACGAGGCCGCAGAAACTCGCGGGGATGCGAATGGAGCCCCCGCCGTCGTTGGCCGCGGCGATGGGCACCATGCCCCTTTTCACCGCACACGCCGCCCCGCCGCTGGATCCGCCGGCGTGGTATCTCGGGTCGACGGGATTTTTGACGGCGCCGTAATAGGCGGAGTCGCTTACGAATTTGATGCCGAATTCCGACACATTGCTGTGTCCCACTGGCACGAAGCCCAGGCGTAAGAGGCGCTTTACATAGGGATCGGTGGCGGGTTCGATCCGACCTGCGTACAAGCGCGATCCCTCGGTCAAAGGATGGCCGGCGAGGCCCTGGCGGATGTCTTTTAAGAGGATGGGCACCCCGGCAAAGGGCGCATCCGCGGGAACCTGTGCCGCATGGTGCAGCGCCGTTTCGGGGTAGGTGCGCACCACCGCGCGGTATATGCCGTTTTCTGCGGCGATGCGCCGAAGGCTCTCTTCTGCCGCTTCTTTAGGCGAAATAATTTTTTTGCGAATGGCCGCGGCCGTCGACACGGCATCTCGTATGGCTTTCACAAGCGCCTCCTTTCAAATAAAAAAAGCCGGCGGATGGCCGCCGACGATGATTATGTGTATTGGATGTCCATGAGGATAAGCCCCTGTGCCGGCGCCGTGGGCCCCAAATCGCCCCGATTTTTGGTCAGCGTGGCGTTGTAGAGGGCGTCGACGGGTTTCAGTCCCCGCCCGATTTCCATGGCACAGCCCATAATGATGCGGATTTGGTTTTTGAGAAAACTCATGGCGTAGAAGTCGACTTCGATAAAATCGCCCCGCCGCACGAGCCGAATCTCGTCAATGGCGCGCACCGGGTTCGCCGGCGATGCGTAACGCCCCTCGAAGGCGCTGAAATCGTGCTCGCCGACGATCTTCTGAAGCGCCGCTTCCATGGCATCGGCATCGAGCGGAAAGGGCATATGGGTGTGGGCGCGGTCCAAAAATCCGTTGCGATTTCGCCGGTTGTAGATGCGGTAGCGGTAGTGCTTGCGCTTGGCCCCGTAGCGGGCGTGAAAATCATCGGGCACCGCCTGCGCCCGTACAATGCTCAGATCCTTGGGCAAATGGTAGTTCACCACTTTGGGGAAATTCCCCAGATCGATGGCGGTGTCGGCGCGGAAGTTCGCCCGCTGCCCCATGGCGTGCACGCCCTTATCGGTCCTTCCCGCCGATTGCAGGCGCACCTCGTGCCCCACGGTCGCCTCCAGTGCCTCGCGCAATAGTCCTTCTACGGTGCGCAGCAGCTTGGGCCGCTGGTCCTGATAGCCGTGAAAATCCGTGCCGTCGTAGGCGATGGTGAGTAAAATATTTCTCATGGCAAGGGGAAGATGCGAAGGGCGCAGACGAGGATCAAAAACGCGCTGTTGCCGACAAAATAGATCCAGTCGGTGGAGGTGACCTCCAGCGGATTGAGCTTGGTGCGGTTTTCATCGCCCCGATAGCAGCGGCTTTCCATCGCCGTCGCCAGCTCTTCCGCACGCCTGAGGGCGTTTAGGATCAAAGGCACCAGAAGCGGAATCAGATTCTTTGCCCGCTCGAGAATATTCCCCGACTCGAAGTCCGCTCCCCGCGCCATCTGCGCCTTCATAATCTTGTCGGTCTCGTCGATCAAGGTGGGAATAAAGCGCAGCGCGATGGTAATCATCATGGCGATGGCATGGGCGGGAAAGCCCACGCGCTTTAGGGGGGTCAAGAGCTTTTCAATCCCTTCGGTGAGTTCCAGGGCCGAGGTGGTAAGGGTCAACAGGCTCGTGCCCAACACCAAGAGTACCAGTCGGATCCCCATAAAGATCGCCTGGTTGAGACCCTCTTCGGTGATGCGTAAAAAGCCGAAGCGGAAGATCTCGGTACCGGGGATAAAAAACAGGTTCATAATAAAGGTGAAGATAAGGATCATGCGCAAGGGCTTGAGGCCCTTTACCACGAGCTTCACCGGTATCTTTGCCGCGATAATGGTAAGGATCAGCCATGCCGCCACCAGGACATAGGGCGAATAGGCATTGATAAAAAACAGGCTCACGATAAACAGCGTCATGATCAGGATCTTAAACCGCGGATCCAGGCTGTGTACCGGGGATTCGGCGGGGAAATACTGGCCGATGGTTATGTCTTTAAGCATGGGTCTTTTCCCACCACCTTTCGATTTCTTCGAATGCCTCCTCGACGGTAATGCAGTTCTCGTCGACGGGGATGCCCGCTTGCACCAATTTTCCCATGGCACTTCGTACCTGGGGCACGCCCAGTCCCATGGCGCGGAGTTCTTCTTCCCGGGCAAAGAGTTCCCGTGGCGTGCCGTCCATTTTTACCTCGCCGTGATCCATCACGATCAGCCGCGTGGCGAGGCGCGCCACCTCCTCCATGCTATGGGATACGAAGACAATGGTCGTGTCCGTGGTCTCGAAAATGCCGCGGATCTCCTCGAGAATCTCCCGGCTGCCGTGGGGGTCGAGGCCCGCGGTGGGCTCGTCGAGCACCAGGACCTCGGGTTCCATGGCGAGGATCCCCGCAATGGCGACCCGCCGCTTTTGCCCGCCGGAGAGGGAGAAGGGACTCTCTTCGCCGATCTCGTCGTACGAAAGTCCCACCCGCGCCATGGCGCTTCGGACCCGCCGATCCACTTCCTCGTCGCCGAGACCTAGGTTTTTCGCGCCAAAGGCGATGTCCTTGATGACCGTCTCCTCGAAGAGTTGGTACTCGGGATACTGAAACACCAGGCCCACCTTTTGCCGCAGGGCGGAGAGCTTTTTGCCTTTCTTACGGTAGTCGATGCCGTCGTAGAGAATTTCGCCCCGCGTGGGCGCATAGAGCCCGTTTAGATGCTGCACCAAAGTCGACTTGCCGCTTCCAGTATGGCCGATCAGGCCGATAAACTCGTCCTTTTCGATGTCGAGGTTGATGTCTTTTAAGGCGACTTTTTCAAAGGGCATGCCCTCGTTGTAGATATAGCTTACATTTCGGATGCTGAGACGCGACATAGGGCTTCTACAAACTCCTCTCTTGTGAGTATTCCCGCAGGCAGGGGAATCCCCCGCTGCTTGAGCCGGTAGGCGAGTTCGGTGACCTGCGGCACGTCGAGCCCGATGCGCTTCATGGTCTCTACCTCGTCGAATACCGTATGCGGCGCGCCTTCCAAGAGCACGCGGCCCTTTTCCATCACCACCACCCGATCGGCGAGCACCGCCTCGTCCATAAAGTGGGTGATGAGAAGCACGGTCTTATTCTGCTCCCGATTGAGGCGAAGAATCGTATCCATGACCTCGCGCCGCCCCACGGGGTCGAGCATGGCGGTGGGCTCGTCGAGCACGATATAGTCGGGGTTCATGGCGAGGATCCCCGCGATGGCGACCCGCTGCTTCTGCCCGCCCGAGAGTTGGTGCGGTTGGTCGAAGCGGCGGTCGTACATCTCTACCGCCTTTAAGGCGTAGTCGACGCGACGGCGCATTTCCTCGCGCTCGATGCCCAAGTTTTCGGCGCCGAAGGCCACGTCTTCTTCTACCACTGTGGCGACGATCTGGTTGTCGGGATTTTGAAAGACCATCCCCGCCCGCGCGCGAATGTTCCAGATCTCCTCTTCGTCTTTGGTGTTCATGCCGTCGACGATCACATCCCCGGCGGTGGGCGTGTAGAGGCCGTTGATGCACTTTGCCATGGTGGACTTGCCGCTGCCGTTGTGCCCCAGTACGGCGACGAACTCCCCTTTTTCTACCGAAAGGGTGACGCCGTCGACGGCGTTTACATCGGCGCCCTCGTATTTAAATTCCAGGTTCTGTATCTCTAACATAAATGCTCCTTACGCATACAAACAAGCATTTTAACCTATTTACTATACCATATCGCAGGCCTTTCCCTCAACGGTTTCGCAATCCCCCGCGATTGTCATAGAAGATGTGCAGAAACGTACGACGTTTCTTTTCCTTGTCGGGCAACAAGACACGCAATAGCCACCGTGCAACCTATCGACCCGCAATAGCCGACGGAGATCCGTTCGACTCCGCTGCGCTCCGCTCAGGATGACAAAATCATTATTCACGATCGCTCCCTATTGTCATTCTGAGCGAGGAACTTTGTTCCGAGTCGAAGAATCTCGTTCTCTAGAAAAAAAGATCGGAGAAACCACCGCCGAAACGCACGACGTCTTTTCTCTTGTCGGGCAACAAGACACGCAATAGCCACCGTGCAACCTATCGACCCGCAATAGCTTACTTGAGATCCTTCGACTCCTCCTGTCGGCTCCGCTCAGGATGACAAAATCATTATTCACGATCGCTCCCTATTGTCATTCTGAGCGAGGAACTTTGTTCCGAGTCGAAGAATCTCTTTCCCTAGAGAAGACGACCGGAGAAACCACCGCCGAAACGCGCGACGTTTCTTTTTCCTTCTCCACGCAAAAGACATAAAAGTGAGGGCAGACGGTCGCTCAAAAAAGGGAGCGAGTATCGAAGTTATCCTCCGCTCGCTCCCGCTTCCTTACCGTATACGACTGTGCCGAAAATGAACGGCGACGACTTTTTCGAAGACGACGCCGCAAACGCCGGTGAGGACCGCCGTGGGAAGGACCACCGCCGCAAACATGGCGCCGAAGGGCGCACCGCCGGGCAGTCCCACCAAAAACATAGCGGAGGCGAGGAAGATGGTACCGCTCACCATGGTCGCCAAGAAGTAGACCAATGCCTTTTTAACGACCCCCGCCTCGGGAAATACCCGTGCCATGGCCATTACCGCCAAGGCGGTGATGATCTTATCGATCAGACTCGGCAGCTGTCCCCCGGGAAATTGGGTGGTAACCGCCGCCATCATCCCCATGGCGACGCCCATGGCGAGGGCGCTTTTCACATCGGGGTAGATCAGTACAAAGGCGATCATAAAAAACAACATAAAATCCGGTTTCATTCCGTTAAAAAATCCGGGAACCACATAGTGTAACATCGTGCCCAATGCGATAAAGATCGCGCCCTGTACCAATGTCTTCGTCTTCATAATTTCTCCTTTTCTCGGCACTAAAAAAACCACTTGCCCGGTTTAGGAGCAAATGGTAAATTCGCGGTGCCATCCTAGTGACGTCGCAAAGCGACGCATCTCTGTTTAGATACTAACATATCCTATCTCGATAACGGGAGAACCGGCGCAGATACTCAATTCACTTTGCACTCACAGACCCATTCGCGCTCGGTTGCCTCGCCGGTTCGCACCCACCACCGGTTCTCTGAGAGGATCCCCTGACGCTACTTACTTCTGTTCGTCGTTTTCATATTGTTTAGGATTACTTACAGTATAGCAGACGATCGGGATTTTGCAACGACTTTTCTGCCGATCGCAAGAATTTTACCTCGCCTTAACGCCGTATGGCACCGGAAGAGATGAGCCCCACCAGTACCGCCGCGCCGATGGAGGCGCCCACGGCCGCAGAGGGCACAAAAAAGGGGATGTAGTAAAAGGGACTGCCGAGATCGAGCCCGAAGAGGTATTTCATAAAGGGATAGCTCAGGATCGCACTCAAAATGCCCGTGCCGATGACTTCGCCGATCCATGCCGCGCCGATGCGGCGGAATCGCCGGTACAAAAGCGCGCTCAACAGCGCCCCCACTACGGCGCCGGTTACCGCCGTAAAGGGCTTGCCCATGCCCATGCGGATCAGGCCGGTCAAGAGGGCGCAGAGAAAATTGTACTTCGGTCCCAATACCACGGCGCCGATGACATTGATGCAGTGCTGAAAGGGCGCCATATTGGGAAAGACCACCATGGTAGATAGGCTGACGGAGACGGCGGTCATTACCCCGGTCAGCACGATTTTTTGGGTCGTTTTTTCCATACTTCCTCCGATTTCGTGCGGGTTTTGCCCCGCGTTTTTCTCAGTATACCGAACTCCGCGCCAAAGGACAAACGCAACAAAAAAAGACGCCCGAAGGCGTCCTTTTCTCTTCTCGTTATCTGCGCTGTTCCAAAATGCGGATGCGCTCTTCCAGTGCGTGAATGCGCGCTTCGAGTGCCCGGTATCTCGCGTCGGAATCGGACGCGTAGGAAGGCGCGTTTTGCGGCTGCTGCGGCTGTTCTTGTGCCGGGTAGCCGCTTCCGTAGGGCGCCCAGCCCGGTCCCGCCGCGCGCACGGGGGTCTCGTTCGCCGCGTCTTTAAGATAGTCTACGGCCTGGTCGCGCTTATCGCGCACATCTTTGAGTCCCCGTCGGTATTCCTCTTCCCAGCGCTCTTTGTTCAGCTCGTAGCCGTGCTCGATGCTGTGATACGCCTCTTTGCCGCGCCGCTCGAGTTCGTCGCGGGTGGCGCGCACGGAGTCCTTGGCGCCTTCGTAGGCACGCTTCGCCTTTTGATCGGGCCGGTTGGCAAAGGCCGCTTCGGCGTTTTTGCGGGCGAGGCGGTTTTCTTCGGCGCGCTGTTTCGCAATATCCTGCGCGTCGTTTGCCTTTCCATTATCGGTAAGGCCCTCTCGCGCAATGGCGATTTCCGCGAGTTTTTGGATAAAGGCGTCGTAGGAGTAGCCCGCCGCCTTCGCCATTTTTATGATGTCGGAGCTTTCGGGGTGCAGACCCGCCAAGGCGTTGACCTCGAGAACATAGGCCTTGCCGTCCCGAATGCGCATGTCCACGCGGCAGTAGTCTCGGATCTGCAGCAGCTCGAATGCCTTTTCCGCGGTCTCTTCGACGGTCTTTCGTTCCGCGCCGCTTAAGCGCGCGGGCACGTGGTATTCCACATCGTCCTCGTGTTTGACCTCGAAGCTGAAGATCTTTTCCCGATTGCCGGAGACATTCGAAAAGTCGACTTCTACCGCGGGAAGAACTTCCACATCTGCGCCGTTTCCGATGACGCCGACGGTCACTTCTTTGCCCTCGATATATTCGGTCACCAGGAGTTTGTCGTTGTAGGCGAACATCTTGCGCACCAATCGGAACAATTCCTCGTCGCTACGAACCACGGCGTCGTCGCCGATGCCGCGGCTCGAACCTTCGTTGTTGGGCTTTACGAGTACGGGATACTTGGGCGCCAGGCGCGCCAAATCCACCGGGGATTCGAGGACGACGGTCTCGGGGTGGGCGATGCCGTTTCGGGCGAGGACGGCGGTGGCGAGCGCCTTGTCGTCGGCCACGCCGTGGCCCATGGCACCGGATCCGGTGTGGGGGATGCCCGCCTGTTTTAAGAGGCTCGGCAGTTCGGTGCGGTCGTTGATGTCCTCCCGGCCGTTTGCCAAATTAAAGACCAGGTCGATCTTGTCTTCCGCGAGTTTGTCCAAAAGGTGCTCGTCGAAGACGTAATCGATGACGTCGTACTTATCTTTCAGGGCGGCGGTGACGGATTCTACCACATCGTCTTGATAACTTTGTTCCGCGAGGGCCGCTTCTTCTGTTTTTCGATGAATCTGAGATACATCTCTTACGATACCGATTCGCATATTCCACGCTCCTTTTCATAGAATCAACTATCGGGATTTTACCCGACTTTATGAAAAGTCAATCAATTTACATGGAATAGTCGTCGAGTTCGTATACGTGCAGCGCCTCTTTTAGGGGGTTGTCTTTTAGGGTTTCGACGAACACTTTCGCCTTGTCGAGATTGGTAAAGAGCTCCACATCGCTTTCGATGCTGGTGCGACGAATCAAAAATCCGTCGCGCTTGGAGTCGTTGCCCTTGGTGGGGGTGTTAAAGACCATGTGGATCTTGCCGCCTCGAATATAGTCGATCATGGTGGGCGGCGCTTCCTCTACGCGGCGCACCAGCTTTGCGTCGATGCCTAAATCGGCGAGATAGGCTTTGGTGCCTTCGGTGGCGTAAAATTCGTAGCCCAGCGCGTCCATTTCCCGGGCGATGGGGGCGAATTCCCGTTTGTCGCGGTCGCGCACGGTACATAAAATGCGCCGCTTTTTGTCCTCGATGTCCATGCCGGCGGCCAAAAATCCCTTTGCCATCGCCTCTTCTTCGGTAGCGCCGACGCCCAGCACCTCGCCGGTGGAGCGCATTTCGGGCCCGAGGGAGGCCTCGACGCGGTGGAGTTTTTCGGTCGAAAATACGGGGATCTTGACGCAGGTATAGGCCGCTTTTTTGCCGATGCCGGTGGCGTATCCCATGTCTTTGAGGCTATGGCCCAGCATGACCTTGGTGGCGAGCTCGGTGATATTGATGCCCGTCACCTTCGAGAGATAGGGCACGGTGCGGGAACTGCGGGGGTTGACCTCGATCATATACAGCACCTCGTCTTTGATGATGTACTGGATATTGATCATGCCGATGACGCCGAGTTCCAGGGCGACTTTTTTGGTCGCCTCCAGAATTTCCGCTTCCATCTGTTCGCTGATATGCCGGGAGGGATAAATGCTGATGGAGTCGCCGCTGTGCACGCCGGCGCGCTCCAAGTGTTCCATAATGCCCGGCAGGAATACGTCGGCGCCGTCGCAGATGGCATCGACCTCGCATTCCATGCCCTCGATATACTGGTCGATCAGCACGGTGCGCTCGGGATCTAAGGCAAAGGACTCTTCGAGATAGTACCGGAGGTCTTCGTCGTTGGTGCAGATCTCCATGCCCTGGCCGCCCAGCACATAAGAAGGCCGTACCAATACGGGGTATCCCAGCGCCTTGGCGCCTTCCATTCCCTCTTCTACGCCGTGGACGCCGATGCCTTCCGGCCGCATCAGCTGGAGGTCTTCGAGCATGGCGTCGAATTTTTCGCGGTCTTCCGCCCGGTCGATGGCGGTGGGGTCGGTGCCCAAAATGGGAATGCGCGCTTCCTTAAAGGCGCCGGCGAGTTTGATGGCGGTCTGTCCGCCGAACTGGAGGATGACCCCTTCCGTCTGTTCTTTTTCCAGGATATTGAGGCTGTCTTCTGCCGTCAGCGGCTCAAAGTACAGCTTGTCCGATATGTCGAAGTCGGTGGATACGGTCTCGGGATTGTTGTTGATGATGATGGTTTCGTACCCTTCTCGGCGCAGGGTCTTGACACAGTGGACCGAGGCGTAGTCGAATTCCACGCCCTGGCCGATGCGAATGGGGCCGCTCCCGATGACGGCGATGCGGCGCCTGTCCGCAGATACCGGCGATTCGTCCTCCCCTTCGTAGGCGGAGTAGAGATAGTTCACTTGGGGATCGGCGAGTCCGCCGCAGGTATCCACCTTGCGGTATTTGGCCTCGATGCCGAAGAGCTTTCGCAGCTCGCGGATAAACTTTTCCGTGACATCCAGCCGATTGGCGATGATCTCGTCGGAAAAGCCCATGCGCTTCATCAGCCGCAGTTTTTCCTCCGAGAGGTCTTCTTTCTTCATGCGCTCGAGTTCCGCCTCCAGGTCGACGATGCCCTTGATAATGCGCAGAAAATACGCATCCATCCCGGTCTCGCGGCTCAAACGCGCGATGTCGTAGCCGGTGTTTAAGAGGGCGGAGAGGTAGAACAGGCGCTCGTCGTTGGGGCGCTTTACATTTTCCTTTAAGGTCTCTATGTCCATCTTCTTAAATCGGGGGTGCAGCAGGCTGAAGGCGCCGATCTCCAAGGAGCGCAGTCCCTTTAGGAGCGCCACTTCGAGGGTGGGTCCGATCGCCATTACCTCGCCCGTCGCCATCATCTTGGTGCCGAGATTGCGATCGGCGTTAAAGAATTTGTCGAAGGGCCATTTGGGGAGCTTGACCACCACATAGTCGATGGAGGGCTCGAAGGCCGAGGAGGCGTCGCCCGTCACCTTGTTTTCGATCTCGTCGAGAGAAAGCCCCAGGGCGATCTTCGAAGCCACCCGCGCAATGGGGTATCCCGTCGCCTTGGAGGCGAGCGCCGAAGAGCGGCTGACCCGGGGGTTGATCTCGATCACGGCGTATTCCAAGCTGTGGGGTTCCAGGGCGAACTGCACATTGCAGCCCCCTTCGATCCCCACGCCTTCTAAAATCTTAAAGGCGGAGCGGCGCAGCATATTGTGCTCCACATCGCTTAGGGTCTGGGTGGGCGCCACCACGATGGAATCGCCTGTATGGACGCCGACGGGGTCGATGTTTTCCATATTGCAGACGCAGATACAGGTGCCCTTTGCGTCGCGGATCACTTCGTACTCGATTTCCTTCCAGCCGGTGATGCACTTTTCGATCAGCACCTGCCCCACACGGGAAAGGTGAATGCCCGAGCGGGCGATGTTTTCGAGCTCGTCCGCGTCCTCGCAGATGCCGCCGCCGGTGCCGCCCAGGGTAAAGGCGGGGCGCACGACCACGGGGTAGCCGATCTCGTCGGCATAGGCGAGGGCGTCTTCGACGCTTTCGACGGTCTTGGATTCGATGATCGGTTCGCCGATTTCTTCCATCAGCTGGCGAAATTGTTCGCGGTCCTCGCCCTTTTTGATCGACGGGATCGAGGTGCCGATAATCTGTACGCCGTATTTTTCCAAAATCCCCTTGTCATAGAGTTCGATCGAAAGATTCAGCCCGGTCTGCCCGCCCATGCCGGCGATCAAGCTGTCGGGACGCTCTCGTTCGATGATCTTTTCGATCACATCGACGGCGAGCGGCTCGATATAGACCTTATCCGCCACTTCGCGGTCGGTCATAATGGTGGCGGGGTTGGAGTTGACGAGGACGACCTCGACCCCCTCTTCCCGCAGGGATTCACAGGCCTGGGTGCCGGAATAATCGAATTCCGCCGCCTGGCCGATGACGATAGGGCCGCTGCCGATCACGAGTACTTTCTGTATATCTTCTCTTTTGGGCATTTTCGATTCCTCCTATGCGAATGTCGAAAGGCGATCGCCTTCCGTTTGTTCCAGATCTCTCGCGCCGCTCAACCCGAAGGGATCGAACAGTACGCCGTAGGCGCGTCGTTCGGCGTCGTAAAAGCCTTCGATGCTCTGATCCGAGACGTGGGTGTAGATGCGCTCCACATCCTCCGGCAGATCGTCGACGATGTATTCGTGGTTTTGGCTCGTCATATACACGCGCCCGTCCGCGGCCTTTACGGGAATGGAGGCGCCGCAGTGGCCCTGTTCGAGTTTTTGCAGGCTCCCGCCCAGCGCCATGCCGAGAAACTGTGCCCCGAGGCCCGTGGCATAGATGGGCACCTTGCCGAGGATCTCGCGAATGTCTTGAATGATGTCCACATATTGGGCGGCGATGCCCGGCCCGGAGCTCAAAAACAGAATGTCCGGCCGATCGGCGAGAATCGCGTCAAAATTCGTCATGGCGGGGTAGACCACCACGCTGAAGCCCAGTTCGCGCAGTTTTTCCATGGTGCCGTCTTTTACGCCGAAATCCCACAGGGCGACGGTCTTTTCGCCGCCTTCGATCTCGGCCACTTCTACGGCGCTGACCGCCTCGATGGTGTTGGGGTTTTCCGCCGCAAAGAAGCGCTCCATCTCCGAGGGCGTAAGCAGCCGGTCGGTGATGATGCCGCGCTGGCCGCCGCTCTTTCTGAGGTGGCGGATCAACCCGCGGGTATCCGCCTCCTCGACGCCCACCACGTCGTGGTAGTCGAGATACGCCTTGAGGTCCATTTCGCTCCGAAAGTTGGTCGCATTTTCCATCGCCTTTCGGCAGATCAGCGCCGAGATGGTGGGGCCTTCGGACTGGTTGTCCTCAAAGTTCATGCCGTAGCCGCCGACCAAAGGATAGGTAAAGATCAAGAGGCGATCGAGATTGGCGGGGTCGGTCATCACCTCTTCGTGGCCGATCATGGTGCCGTGTACGAGAAAGTGGCCCCCGACTTTTTTTCGACGTCCGGCGAACTGCCGCCCCTTAAATACCGTGCCGTCTTCCAATTGGATAAAGGTCTCCATATTTGCCTCCTATACGATGCCGCGGATCTCGTCTAAAGACCCGATGTTCTCACGCGCTGTATATGCCTTCAAATCGTTGATGATGGTTTCCATACAATGGGGGTCGGCGAAGTTCATGGTGCCGATCTCCACCGCCTCCGCCCCCGCCATAATCATAGCGATCACATCTTCCGCCGAGCGGATGCCGCCGATCCCCACCACGGGAATTGAAACCGCCCGCGCCACATCGCGCACCATGCGCAGGGCGATGGGAAAGATCGCAGGGCCCGAAAGGCCGGCGTAGATATTGTCGAAGACGGCCTTTTTCTCGTCCACATCGATGGCGAACGCCTGGAAGGTATTCACCAGGCTGATGCCGTCCGCCCCCGCCGCTTCGCACGCTTTGGCGAGCTCCGCCGGGGCATCGCCGTTGGGCGAAAGCTTCACGATCACCGGGTGCTTGGTGCGTGCCTTCACCGCCCGGGTGATGGCAGCGGCGTCTTGGCAGTGCAGGCCGAAGGCCATGCCACCCGATGCCACATTGGGGCAGGAAATATTGAGCTCGATCATATGGATGTCGGTGTCATTGAGCATTTCGGCGGCCTCGAGATAGTCCTCGGTGCTGTTGCCGCCCAGGTTCACGAGCACAGTGGTGTCGATCTTTCGCATCTCGGGCCAAATCTCTTCGATAAAAGCCGAAACGCCCGGGTTTTCCAGGCCGATCGAGTTCATAATCCCCGATGGCGTCTCGTAAATCCGCACGCCGGTGTTGCCTTCTTTGGGCCGCAGGGTGAGCCCTTTCGAGGCGATGCCGCCCAAAATCGCGGGGTCGTAAAAGCGGGCGTATTCCGCGCCGAAGCCGAAGGTGCCCGAGGCGCCGATCAAGGGGTTTTTGAGGGTTCTGCCCCCGAGTTTTACTTCCAGCATACGGACCTCCCTTCGAATACCGGGCCCTCTACGCAGACCCGCTCGCGGTGCTCTTTCACCTTACAGGTACAGGCGAGGCAGGCGCCGAAACCGCAGCCCATGCGCGATTCCAGCGACACATATACGTCGCCCTTTGCCTCCTCTACCGCCCGCTGCATCATGCCGGCGGGGCCGCAGGTGTAGATCGTCTCGTCCCCGACGGTGAGATCGCGGAAGATGTCGTCGCCGATATAAAAGCGCACCCGATCGCCATAGGGCGCATAGAGCGCCTCCAGCGCGGGATTCGGCGCGCGTAGGCCGATGGCTACGCGCAGGTGTTTCTTTGCGTCGGATTCCAACAGGTGAAAGGACGGCGCAATCCCCGTGCCCCCGCCGATAAATAGCGTCGGCGCTTCCAAGGGCGGAAAGCCGTTCCCGTAGGGACCCTCTACGTCGATCGAATCGCCGGGGCGCAGACGCCGAAAGCCTTCGGTGCCTTCTCCCACCGCCTTAATCAGAAAGGAAAGTCCGTCGATGGCCGAAAACACCGAGAGCGGCCGCCCCAGCAATCGGGAGCGGTCGTTGGGCCGCAGCATAAAAAACTGCCCCGGCACGACCGTCGATTCCCCGTCCAGTCGCAGGAGAAAGAGATCTTCCCCCAGCGCTTTATTTTCCAAAACTCGCATCGCTCGCCTCCAATAATGTCAGTATCAGCGCCATGCGCATATACATGCCGTTTTTCGCCTGCTTAAAATACAGCGCCCGCGGGTCGTCGTCCACCTCGGTCGCAATCTCGTCAACCCGAGGCAGCGGGTGAAGTACGATGAGATCGTCTCGCCCCCGATCGAGCACCGTTTGGTTCAGAATATAGGAGCCGCGGTAGCGCGCCGCCTCCTCGGAACTGGCGAAACGCTCCCGCTGTACCCGGGTCATATAGAGCACGTCGAGGTCTCCGATCGCCTGCGCCAAATCCCCGGTCTCGGTATAGGGGCAATTCGACTTTTCCAAATACACCGCGGGCATCTCGAGCCCTTCCGGCGAAATAAAGACGAATTCGTTGTCGTAGTGGTTCAAAAACTCAAAGAGCGAATGCACCGCCCGGCCGTAGCGCAGATCGCCGCAAAATCCCACCTTTAAGCCCGACCAGGCGCCCTTTTCGTCGCGAATGGTAAAGATGTCCGCAAGGGTCTGGGTGGGGTGGGCGTTGTCGCCGTCGCCGGCGTTGATCAAGGGCATGGTGGTAAGCAGCTTGGCGACCTCGTGCTGGGTGTGTGCCACGGGGTGGCGCATGGCGCAGATATCGGCGTATTGCTCGGCGATCTTTACCGTATCCCCTTCGCTCTCGCCCTTTGCCAACGACGACACCTTTGCATCGCCCAGATGGAGTACGTCGCCCCCCAGGCGATACATCGCCGCGTCAAAGGACATGCGGGTCCGGGTGGAGGGCTCAAAAAAAAGACTGGCCAAGATCTTCCCGTCGCATCTGTGTCGATACAATGCGGGATTTTCTGCGATGTCCGCCGCCAGTCTGAATAATGTGTCGTACTCTCTCGAGGTAAAGTCATCCGGTTCGATCAGGTGTCTGAGCATATTGCCTCCTATACAAAAAAAGCTTTTATCGGAAGGATAAAAGGCACAAAGAGAGGCCCGTCCCGCGAGGGGAAGGGGGTATTCTGTTTTGCGACCTTTTTAGTGTCCCGCACTAAATTAAAAGTTCGTTTTCTATGGTTATACTACGCTTTTCGGCGCTGCGCGTCAAGCCAAAAGCAAAAACGCGCAAAAAAAGACCCGGCAAAGCCGGGCCTCTTGAGTCTCCGCCTAGCCGGTCTCCATTTAATTCAGACCCGCCCTAAAATTAAGGTGGGTAATCTGCTAACTACTTCTAACTTCCACGCAGTGGAGGCTTGTTATAGGGAGCTAGACACAATTTCCCGTGTCTGATTTGTCGGTTGAATTAATGTGAAGATATCGTACGCGGCAGAGATCTACCTTGTGGTTATTATACTACTTTTCGCCCTTTTGTGCAAGATCGCAGGTGCCGGCGGGCGCATTGAAAAAGTATTGCGGAATTTTTGAAAAAAGCTGTATTCTTCTGCCGTCGCGGGGATGCAGAAACGCCATCGTATATACGTGGAGCCGCATGGGCCCCGCCCCGCCGCCGTACAGATCGTCGCCCACGACGGGATGGCCCAAATGCGCCATATGGCAGCGAATCTGGTGACAGCGGCCGGTCTCGAGGGCGATCTCGACCAGGGTGTTGTCCCCGCGCCGCACGGGCCGGTAGCGGGTCAGCGCCCGCTGCCCGTCTGCGCGCACCTCGCGCACCAGCGACGCATCCCCCGGGCCGATGGGCGCATCGATCGTGCCCGCCTTTTCGATTCGCCCGCGGCACAGGGCGATATAGCGCTTGCTCTCGGTGTGTTGCGATGCCAACTTGCCGTATGCGTAGGGGTTTTTGGCGACCACGAGGATCCCCGTGGTCTCCTTGTCGAGCCGCCCGAGCATGCGCACCTTACGCCGGATGCCCCGCGCGCGAAAATAGCCACAGATCTCGTTGGCGAGCGTCCCCGTCGGGTATTGGGCACAGGGCATAGTGGGAATCACGCCCTTTTCGACGGCGAGAAGATCGGCATCTTCGTAGAGGACCCGCTGGCGAAAGGGCGACGGCACCGTATTCGTCTCTTCATCGGCGAAGGCGAGGGCGATCGTCTCGCCGGCCTTCACCGGCTGAAAGTTTTTGATGGGTTCTCCCGCGCGGGTGATTCGCCCGCTTCGAAAGGCGCGCTTCATCAATCCGCGCGAAAGTCCCGCCCGCTTGCAAAGCGCATCGCAGCGCGTGTAGTCTTTTGTCGCCGTAAAATTTATACTGTCATCGCTTTTCATTTGTCTCCTTTTGCTTTACGATATAATAGATGGCATGAATTGAGGTGAACGATGGCCAATAAACTGATCAATATTATTTCGAATTCGAATTTTGAAAGTCGCAAGACCACCAAGCGGCTGATCCAAAAACTCAAACAACATAATTATAATCCGACCACCACACTCTCCCCCCGGGCGGCGCTTACCATCACCGTCGGGGGCGACGGCGCCTTTATCAAGGCGGTCAACCGCACCAAGTTTTCCGATACGCCCATCGTCGGCATCAACACAGGGCATTTGGGCTTTTTTCAGGAAATCAGTCCCGAACAGCTGGACGCCTTTATCGACGCCTACGACAACAATCGCTACCGGATCGAGCGATTGCCGATCCTCGGCGCGGAGGTCTATACCAATCAGAAGAACTTTTTTCTCTACGCCGTAAACGAGGTCGTCCTCAAGGCACAGAATTCCAAAGTCATCCATATGAACATTTTTATCGACCGCAACCACCTGGAAAAATTCTCGGGCGACGGCATTCTGGTCGCCACCCCGGCGGGTTCCACCGGCTACAATATGTCCTTGGGCGGCGGCATCGTCCACCCGGGGGTCGAGGCCATGTCGGTGACCCCTATGGCGGGGATCTCGTCGCACTCGTATCGCTCGCTCCGCTCTAGCCTCGTCATTCCCGGCAACCACGTCGTCAGTCTGGTGCCCGAGCGCCGATACGCCAATTCCAATCTGATCCTCGTCGACGGGCGCGAGCACACCTACAATCAGCTGAAGCGGGTCAATATCCGCTTCGCCGACCGGCACCTGAATCGCCTCGTTATCGACAGCAACTACTGGGAAAATATCAAGAGCAAATTCCTCTAATCGGCTCCTTCGCGGGGCCTTTTTTATTGCCCGGAACTTTCCGCGATCTCTTTGATCTTCTCGTATTCCCGCTCGACGATGCGCCGCCAGGAATGGTTGCGGATCTTGTCGTAGACCGCATCGGAAAAGGGCTGTTTTTGCCGCAATCTTAGAATCTGCTTTTCGATCGCCTCTTCCAGGCGCTCGACATACCCGTCGATCTCGAGCTTATAGGGCTTGTCGAGCTCATAGAGATTCGGCAGCTTTACGATCTCGATCTCATCAGCGTTCACGACCGCATCGCCCAAGAGCTCCATCAACCCGTCGAGCTCGGCGGTGACCAGGCGCATACGGCAGGCCAGCGCCTCGATCGCCGTAAGTCCCAGTCCCTCGTAATAGCTGGGCAGCACGAAAATATCGCAGGTCTTCATATGGGCGCCCAGCGCCTTTTGGTCGATGACATTGTGGATCCGAAAGCCCTCTTTGTAGTGGGCGCACTCGAAGATGCGGTCCTTGTGCTCCAAGGATTCCTCGCCGATAAATTCCATCGTGATCTCCGGGTACTTGCGCTTAAGATTGGGGTAGGCCTTCGCGAGCTCGTAGACCCCCTTTGCCCGGGAGAGCTTGCCGGCGTAGACGATCTTGATGATCTCCTCCCCGCGCCAAATGCCCTGGTCGTTAAAGACCGACTCATTATACCCGCCGCCCATAACGGTGATCCGCTCCTCGGGAATTTGAAAGATGCGCGATACCCCCGCCTTATCCTTGCGAGAGAGCGCAAAGACGTGGGCGAGTTCGTGTATGCGGGGCGCGTGGGCCTCGGCGAGCGCCTCGTGGTTTTCCGCCTGACGCAAATCCGTGCCGTGGGCGATCCCCACCACAGGAACGCCGGGAAATGCCTCGATCACCATATTCGTCAAATACCACAGGTGGTGGGCGACGATCACATCGGGCGTAAACTCCGACTTGATCGCATCGAGCCGACGCCGAAACGCCGCCTTCCACCGGTAAAGCGTCTCCTCGTCCATGGCGGAGTACACCGTGTTGGGATAGGGCATCTCGTCGCTCATGCCCGCGATGGGAAAGGGCAGCTCCTCGCTTAAAAAGCGCACCGGATAACTCGCCTCTTCGAAGTGGAATTCGTAGGGATCCTGTACGGCATACAGCAGCCGATTCTCCACCCCCTCCCGCTTGAGTCCCGCGAGGAGATTGCTAAAATAGACGCCGCTCCCGGTGCGGGTCGGCAGTTGCGCTAAAGTGTGTAGTATCTTCATGGATCTCTCCTGTTTACCCCTGCCCGTACATCTGTTTGTAGCGGGCGATATTTTCGTCGGACAAAAATTCGTTGGCGGCGTTGATTTCTTGGAAGAGCCGCGTCGTGTCCTCGCCGGGATTCAAATCGGGATGGTACTTCTTCGCGAGCTTTTTATACGCCAGGCGGATCTCATACTTATCTGCGTCGGTACTTACGCCCAAACGGCGCGCCGCGGTCTCGTATTTTTCCTTAAATCCGCCGTCGAAGGTCGTATTGCCGTAACCCGCGCTTCCGTAGTCGTAGCCGCCCTGTCGGTAACCGCCTTGGTTGTAGCCGCCGAAGCGCGCGTCATTAAAGAACGCCTCGAACTGCCGGCGGAACATCTCCTCCTCCAGCCGCTGACGTTCTTCCGCCTGCCGCTTTCGCTCTTCTTCGATTTTGCGGGCGTAGCGACGGCCATAGTCGCCCATCGTGTCGTAGGTGACATTCTTGCCCAAAAGATAATAGTCCGCCCGCTCGTAAAAATACTCCGTCGCCATATACTGCAGATACTTGAGCCGGGTGATGGCAAAAGAACCCGCCACCGGAAAGACCAGCACAAACAGCACGATCCAAAACCAGGGAATCCCGTCGCGACTGCCGAAGCTCAGCGGAATCCAGAGGATAAAAAAGAACAGACAGCCCCCGAAAAACAACAGCGAGATCAACAGACTGCGAAACGAGCGAAAGACCTCCACCAAAAGGCTGAACACCGTAATAAAAAACTCCAACACATAGTCGATGACGATGCCGATATATTTATAAAAATTTCCGCGAATCTTATCCATTGTCTCTCCTGTACTCGTCCATAAACGCCCGATCTTCTCGTACCAAATCGTCCTCTCCCGCCAGCGTCTCCAAATGGTGGGTCAGCTCGTGATAGAGCGTCTTCTTGAGCTCCTCGTACAGCGCCGCTTTGGGAAGAGACCCGTACATCGCGAGAAACGATCCGTAATACAGCACGATACTCCGGCCGATGGGTTCCTGTTTATAGTGGCCGAGAATATACAGCTCGGGGTAGTCTTCGTCCCGCATCGTCTCTTCGGAAAAGAGCACCCCGCCGTTTAGGCCGCGAAAGTATTCGGCGGGCAGCGCATCGACGATGTCGTCGAGCATTTCCGCCATTTCTTCAAATCTTTCCTCCATAATGATTGCCTCCTGAACCTTCATTATATGGGATTCTTAGGGGAATGAAAAGGTTTCGGGAATAGAAAATGGGCACTGCGACGTACCCCCATTGTCATTCTGGGGAGACTCACTCCGAGTCGAAGGATCTCTTTCCCTGTATGGGGAATACAGAGAAGCCGATGCCGGAACGCACGGCGTACCCTTTTCTTGAACAACAAGACTCGCAGGAAGTACCATGCAACCCATCGACCCGTTACCCCCTATTGTCATTCTGAGCGAGGAACCCCGTTCCGAGTCGAAGAATCTCGTTCCCTACATAAAGTTCGCAGAGAAGCCGGTGCCGAAACGCACGGCGTACCCTTTTCCCCTTCCACCCCCTTTCCGGCACAAAAAAAGAGGCATACGCGCGGTATGCCTCTCGCTTCTATTTTACAGTTGTTCTCTTAAGTCCTTATGGGTGTTGCGATTCCCCATATAGGTCAAAAATCCGCCGACGGTAATGATGCCGACGATAAGGGGAATCCACGGATTTTGCACGAATCCCGCCACGATGTAGGACAGGAAGCTCGCCGCCGCCACCATCACCGCATAGGGAATCTGGGTGGACACGTGGTCGACGTGGTTGCACCCCGCCCCGGCGGAGGACATGATGGTGGTATCGCTAATGGGCGAGCAGTGGTCGCCGCAGACGGCGCCGGCAAGGCAAGCCGACAGGCCGATAAAGAACAGAGGGTCGGATACGTCGAACATGCTGACGACGATGGGGATCAAGATCCCGAAGGTACCCCAAGAGGTGCCGGTGGCGAAGGCCAAAAACGCCGCGACGACGAAGATGACCGCCGGCAGGAACAGTTGCAGTTCTCCCGCCACATTGCCCATTATGCCCGCCACGAACTCGGCGCTGCCCAACAGGTCGTTGGAGATATTTTTGAGGGCGGTGGCCATGGTGAGGATCATAATCGCCGCCACCATGGAGTTAAAGCCTTCGGTAAAGCAATCCATGGACGCCGAGAAGGTGAGCACCTTTCTTAGAATCAAATAGATCAGAGTGAAGATCAGGGTGATCATCGCGCCCCAGGGGAGCGCCACGGTGGCATCGGTGTTTCCGAATGCGCCGATAAAATCGCCCGCGAATTCGCCGCCCGTTTCAAAGAATCCGCCGACATAAACCAGGGAGACGACCGAGGTCACGATCAAAAACAAGATCGGCACCACGAGATCGCGCATATGGGCGCGGTCGTTCTGTACGGTGGAGGTGACGTCGGTGAGGAGCGCACTGGAGTCTTCGCCGCCGAGGGCTTCTTCTTCAAACTTCAGCATGGTCCCGAAGTCGTCGCGCATCATGATCAGTACCACGACGAAAAGGAGCGTCAACAGGGAGTAGAAGTTGTAGGGAATCGCCTTGACGAACATGGTGATGCCGCTCATGCCGGTGCCCGAAGCGTAGCCCGAGACCGCCGCCGCCCAGGAACTGATGGGGGCGATCATACAGATCGGCGCCGCCGTGGCGTCGATGATATAGGCGAGCTTGGCGCGGGAGATCTTGTAGCGGTCGGTGATGGGCCGCATCACAGAACCCGCGGTAAGGCAATTAAAGTAGTCGTCGATAAAGATCAAAATTCCGAGGAAGAAGGTGGCGAGTTGCGCGCCCCTACGGGAGGTGATGTGCTTTGCCGCCCATTCTCCAAAGGCGGTGGTGCCGCCGCTCTTGTTGATCAAAGAGACCAAGATCCCCAAAAGCACGAGAAAGAGGAAGATCCCCGCCGTGCCTGAAATGGAGTTGATGAGCCCTTCGTTGATGACATAGTCCATGGTCTTGGGAAGCGAGCCGCCGGAGGCCAAGAGGGCGCCGACGAAGATGCCCGCAAAGAGGGAGGGAAAGACCTCCTTGGTGATGAGCGCCAGGGTGATGGCCACCACCGGGGGCACCAGCGCCCAGAAGGTGGCGGCGGTCTCGACGCCCGAGGCGGCGACGAAGAAGCTGCCGATGACGGCGATTGCCGCCAGGATCAATGCGATACGTAAATTTCTTTGGTTGTTCATGGTATACATCCTTTCTTAGAATTTCAATCGAAACAAAAAGAGCCATGATGCAGTCATGGCTCCTGAAATTCTGTATGAAAAGAATACCTCAAAAGACACGACAGCTCTCCGTCCTAGCGGACGACAGTACGCAGAATATTTTCCTGCGTCCCGGTGAATAACACCCGTGGACACGAATGCCAGACCCTCGGCACGACACCCTTTCCCGCCGATCCATTGACCGGAGATCCGCGGTACTGATGTGCAATGCGCCTCTATCATGTAGATTCGATTGTGCTATGAGTATATCCGCCCTGTGGGAAAATGTCAAGGAAAAAGCAAATTTACGCCTAGAGAAGTACCAGACTGATTCCCATCACCGCCATGCCGAAGATAAGGCCCAACAAGGAAAGGTGGGTCTCGCCATAGGCACGGGAGGCGGGCAAGAGTTCGTCGAAGGAGATTAAGACCATAATGCCCGCCACGGCGGAAAACACGATGCCGAACAGAAACGGACTCAAAAACGGCATCAGGACAAAATAGGCGATCAGCGCGCCCACGGGCTCGGAAAATCCGCTTAAAAACGTGAGCCAGAGCGCCCGCTTTTTATCCCCCGTCGCAAAATAAATGGGCGCCGCCACGCCAATCCCCTCGGGAATATTGTGGATGGCGATGGCCACGGCGATCGAAAAGCCCAAAGTCGGGTTCGCCACCGTCGACATAAAGGTCACCATGCCCTCGGGAAAGTTGTGGACCCCGATGGCGACGGCGCTTTTGACGCCGACTTTTTTGAGCGCCAAATCCTCTTTGTACGCTTCCATTTCCTCTTGGGTGCGGATCTCGTGGGGCTCATCGGCGTCGGGCACTAAGTGCGAGATCAACCCCACCAGCGCCATGGCGCCGAAAAACGCGCCGAGCATCCACAGACTCGCCACCGCTTCGGAGGCGCCTTCCATAAAGTGCTCTTTGGCGGTGGGGAGCATTTCCATAAAGGAAATATAGATCATCACGCCGGCGGAAAAGCCCAGGGCGGCGGATAGGAATTTCTTGTTTTCGGAGTCGGTGAAAAATACGATCACCGCCCCGAGCATGGTGGCGAGGCCGGCGAGGGCGGACGCCAAAAACGCGATTAGAATATCGGACATATTGCCTCCTAAAATTGTTCGAAGATCTTTTGGGCGCCCGCGAGCATTTGTAGGCCCAGCGCATAGCGCGCACCCATCATATTATAGACGGCATCCTCCGAAAGCACGCCCCGGGGAATGCCTTCGAGGCCGCCTTCCGCCTCATAGGAGAGATCGGCGTCCATCTCGTTGCTGCCGTAATAGCGGCGCAACTTTTCGTATTCGTCCGCCCGCTCTAAAAAGCGCGAAAGGGCATTTTCTATGTTCTTTATGTCTTCGATTTGGGCATTGAGGATCGCTTCCATCGCCTGTACCCGTTCGATCTGTTCGTTCATCTCTCCTCCTTTATACTAACCGAATAAAAAAACGCCTCTCGGCGCCTTTTTACTGAAAGAGACGCGACGCCTCTTTCGTCAACTTTTCCAGGATCAATATTTGTACCACGATCTTGATCACCAACATCAAGAGTTGGAAGGGCATTTTTGTCATCAGGAGCGGTATAAATTCGCTGCCGAAGAGTATGTTCAGCCACAAGGTGCCCAAAATCATGTTTACAAATACGGTCACCACCACATTGGCCAAGGCGATGCGGCCTTTGGTCAAGGGCTTTTTGTAGAAAAACCATCCATAAATGGCGGCGGACAAAAACGCACTCGCGGTAAATCCGGGAAAGTACGGTCCGGTGGGCTTCGAAATATAGCCGACGATGTCCGCGACCACCGAGCCGATGCCCGAAAGCCACGGTCCCAGCGTCGCCGATGCCAGGGTCACGGGGATAAAGGAAAAGCTGATCCGTTGATAGTTTCCCAGTTCGATCCCCAGCGTCCGGGCAAATACGATCTGCAGTGCCACCATAACCGCCAAAAAGGTCAGTTTTTTCGTGTTTTTCAATTGTTTCCTCCTCAAGCCGCTTAAGAGGACAGCAGCGGATGCGACAAAAGATAGCGAGCCTCTTTCTCTTCGTTTGGAGGCAACTTCCCATCCCCCAACACTTAACGCCTTTTGTCTACTCTACTCATGATGTCCATTATAGTCGCTTTCGGAGCGGTCCACAAGGGCGCGCGTCCCTTTCTCGCAAAAATCCTTTATCTCGCCTTTACATTGCCCAAGAAGATCTCGCCGGTATCGCCGTTGACGGTGATCATACTGCCGGGTTTTAGGCCGCCGGTAATCCCCTTGGCGCCGATGACCGTGGTTTTTTCGAGTCCCAGCCCCGCGATCGCCGAGGGCGAGGTGAGCCCCTCTTCTTCCGAAACCAGACCGCCCGCCCGCTGCAGATACGGGGCGAGATCCTTGTGGTAGCTTTGAATCACGAGAATATCGCCGTCGGAGAAGTCGCGCACATAGTCCTGGGAACCCGCGACGATCCGCGCCCGCGCGGTGTGCACGCCGCCGCCCAGACCCATGCCCTTGTGCAGCGTCGTCGTGACTTGGTGCACCTTGAGGACATTGGTGCTTCCCGCCACGCCTTGGGGAATGCCCGCCACGATGATAATCAAGTCGCCGTCTTCGATCCGGCCGGCATTTTTGGCGACCTTGGCGGTGTCGTCGAAGATATGCTCGCCGCGATTGTCGCCGAGTACGCCTTCTACGCCCCACTGCAGGCCCATCTGCCGCAATACGCGCGGGTCTTCGGTGACGGCGATGACCCGGGTGCGGGGGCGAAATTTGGAGAGGTTTCTCGAACTGTAGCCGGTGGCGGTGGCGATGACGATGGCATCGGCCGAGAGCTTTTCCGCCATTTCTACGGCATTGTGGACCACCACATTGGTGGTGGTGTAGCTGAACTTTTCGCCCTTCTTCAAGATGGCGTCGTAGTCCAGCGACCCCTCGGTCACCCGGCAGATCTTCGCCATGGTGCGCACCGCCGCCAGGGGATACTTGCCGCTTGCGGTCTCGCCCGAGAGCATCACCGCGCTGGTGCCGTCGATAATAGCGTTGGCGACGTCGTTGACCTCCGCCCGGGTGGGTCGGGGGTTGCGGATCATGGAGTCGAGCATTTGGGTGGCGGTGATGACGGGAATCCCCTCGGCGATGGATTTTTCGATCAGCCGCTTTTGTACGATGGGCACGTACTCGGTCTCGATCTCGACGCCCATATCGCCCCGGGCGACCATAATACCGTCGGCGAGGTTTACGATCTCGTCGATGTTTTCGATCCCCTGGCGGTTTTCGATCTTGGCGATGATCTTAATGTCCTCGCCGCCGCTCCGTTCCAAGATCTCGCGGATGACAAAGAGGTCCTCTTTTTTGCGGATAAAGGAGGCGGCGATAAAGTCGACCCCTTCTCGAATGCCGAAGAGGATGTCCGCCCGGTCCTTATCGGTAAGCGCCGGCAGCCGGACGCGAGCGCCGGGCACATTGATGCCCTTGTGGTCGCTTACCTCGCCTCCGTTTACGACCTCGGTGCGGATCACGCCTTCTTCGACGGCGACGGTGCGCAGTTCGATCAGCCCGTCGTCGATCAGGATGGGCTGGCCGATCTCCACGTCCTTCCAGAGGGAGGGGTATGTAATCGACACCCCTTCCCCGTCGCCTTCTCTCTCCTCGGCGTATAGGCTGAAGGCATCTCCCGCCGAAAGGGTAACCCCGCCCCCCGAGAAAGTGCCGGTGCGGATCTCCGGTCCCTTGGTGTCGAGCATAATGGCGACGGGCAGCTCCAATGCCTCCCGCACCCGCTTAATGGCGTCGATGGTCTGTTTATGGCTTGCGTGGTCTCCGTGGGAAAAATTGAGGCGACAGACGTCTACCCCTTCTCCCATCAGCGCGGCGAGGGTCTCCTCGTCCGCCGATGCCGGCCCGATGGTGGCGACGATCTTCGTCTTTTTCATGGAATCCTCCTAAATGGAAATCTTATCCAATGTGTCGTAGAGCGCGCGGTCGAATGTCTTTTCGATCTCCAGGGCCTCTGCGAGGTCCATAGAGAGTACGTCCCCTTTCTTCATACCCAATGCGATCGACACGGGCCCATCGGCACAGGCGCGTACCGCCGCCGTCCCCAGGCGCGATGCGTTGATGCGGTCGGCCACCGAAGGCGAACCGCCGCGCTGCAGATAGCCAAGCACCGTGACCCGGGTTTCTACGCCGGTAGAAGCCTCCACATCCTCCGCCAGCGCATAGGGCGAGATTAAGCCTTCGGTCACGAGGATAATGTGGTGCCGCTTGCCTCGCGCCTTGCCGGAGAGCACCTTGTTTTTGATGCGCGCCACATCCATGGGGAGTTCGGGCACCAAAATACTTTCCGCGCCGCCCGCGATGCCGGCGCATAGGGCGAGGTCGCCGCATTTTCTGCCCATCACTTCGACGATATTCGCCCGCCGGTGGGAACTGGAGGTGTCCCGAATCTTTCCGATGGCATCGGTGATCGTCTCGATGGCGGTATAAAATCCGATGCTCGCCTGTTGGTAGCCCAGGTCGTTGTCGATGGTGGCGGGAATACACACCGCGGACTGCCCGCGCTTGGAAAGGGCGAGCGCCCCCGCCATGGAGCCATTGCCGCCGATCACGATCAAGTGATCGATCCCCATCGCCTTGAGGTTCTCCCGCGCCTGTTCTTGGCCTTCTTCCGTCATCATCGCCTCGGAGCGCCCGGTGCCGAGGACGGTGCCGCCCCGGTGGATGATGTCGGCCACCGACGAAAGGTCCATTTCCTCGGTCTCCCTGTGTAAGATGCCGTCGAACCCGTTGTGGATCCCCACGACCTCCATGTCCTCGTAGCGCGCCCCCCGCACCACGGCGCGTATCGCCGCGTTCATGCCCGGGGCGTCGCCGCCGCTGGTCAAAATTCCGATCCGCATATCTTCCTCACTTTCTGATCAGGTCCTTTTCGGGATCTATATACCCCTTTAGCGCCTCGATCAGTCCGTCGTCCACGCGCACCGCCAGATTCTCGGGCAGGCCGATCGCCTTTTTCTCCTCGGTGAAGTAGAGCACCACGGGGAGAGAGCCGGAATATTTCTCCAAAATCCCCTCCACCGCTTTCTGATCGCGCGCATCCTTTAGGCGAATATAGAGCTTTTCCCGATCGTCGAGATCCACGAGAGGGCGAATGTCTTCGACGAGGATCTTGCCCTCTTCCACATCGCTTCCCTCGACGCGGCCCGACACCAATAGGAGCTTGCCTTCTTCGAAAACGCCTCGGCCCATGGCGGCGTAGGTACGCGGGAATATCACCAGTTCGATGGTGCCGTACAAATCTTCCAGCACGCCGAAGGCCATCATGGTGTTTTTCTTCGTCACCATGGTCCGCGTCTCCCGGAGCATGCCGCCCAGTCGCACGCCGTAGATCGTATCCTGTGTCTCGAGGCGCTCGCGAATGCGCGCGGTATCAGTGTTTCCCTGTACCTTGAGGCTTTCTGTATAGGACTCCAGCGGGTGGCCCGAAACGTAGATCCCCATCACCTCGCGCTCGTACTCGAGTTTCTGCTTGCGGTCGAAGTCCTTGAGCTTGGGCAGGCTCTCTTCCAAAGGCACCGCCGTCCCGAACAGGCTCACCTGGCCGGGAATGTTCCGCTTCGCCTCGCCCTGAATGTGATCCATATACCGGTCATAGACCGCGAGGTACTGGGGCCGGTTGCCGCCCAAGACGTCGAAGGCGCCCGCCTTGATCAACGACTCCATAGAGCGCTTGTTCATAGCGCCCGGCGCCGCCTTTTCCACCCGGCGAATAAAATCAGTCATCGAGGTAAAGGGCCCATCTTCTCGCGCCGTTTCGATGGCGCGCACAAAGTTTGCCCCCACGTTTTTTACCGCCTTTAGGCCGAAGCGTATGGCGCCGTCTTCCACATTGAACTTCAGGTAACTTTCGTTGATATTCGGCGGCAAAATCTCGATCCCCAGCGCCTTACATTCCTCGATATACATCCGCACGTGGTCGGTGTCGGACATAAACGAGGTGATCTGCGCCGCCATAAAGGCCGCGGGATAATATGTCTTGAGCCAGGCGGTGCGAAAGGCGATCACCGCGTAGGCGACCGAGTGCGATTTGTTAAAGGCGTAGTTCGCA
Organism: Aedoeadaptatus ivorii; assembly: GCF_030815095.1. Classification (NCBI taxonomy): domain Bacteria; kingdom Bacillati; phylum Bacillota; class Tissierellia; order Tissierellales; family Peptoniphilaceae; genus Aedoeadaptatus; species Aedoeadaptatus ivorii. Next base: position 43,252 of record NZ_JAUSWF010000007.1, on the reverse strand, counting down.
AAGTCGATCATCAAATCGTAGATCGCGTTTGCGCTCGCATCGTCCACCCCGTTTCGGATCGCGCCGTCCACCGCCACATTGCCGTCGTCGTCGAGGCTGCCGTAGATAAAATTCTGCCGTTCCTGTTCCATAACAACCATCTTTTTTTTGCTCATGGCGCGGCGCACCAAATCCGCCTGCCCCAGCGAATAGCCGCCGATCTTTCGCACGATCTCCATCACCTGTTCCTGGTACACGATACAGCCGTAGGTCTCGCGCAAGATCTCTTCCAGGGAAGGGTGAATGTAGCTGATCTTCGAGGGATCGTGCTTGGATTCGATAAACTTGGGGATCTGGTTCATGGGGCCCGGCCGAAACAGCGCGTTCGCCGCCGCGAGATCCGCAAATTTCGTGGGCTTCAGTTCCTTCAAAAAGGCGCGCATCCCGCCGCTTTCGAACTGGAACACCCCCAGGGTCTGCGCCCGCTGAAACAGGGCGAGGACCGCGGGGTCGTCGTAGTCGATGGCGTCGAAATCCACCTCGATTCCCTCGTCTCTTCGAATAAAGGCGAGGGCGTCGCGAATGACGGTGAGGGTCCGCAGCCCCAAAAAGTCCATCTTGAGCAGGCCCAATTCTTCGAGCTCGATCATATTGAATTGGGTCGAGATAATGTCGCCGTTTCGCGTTAGGGGCACATAGTCGGTAATGGGGTTTTCGCTGATCACCACCCCGGCGGCGTGGGTGGAGGTATGCCGGGGCACGCCCTCTAAGCGAAGCGCGAGGTCCAGGAGCTTGTGGGTCTCTTCGTCCTCGTCGTAAGATTTCTTCAAAGAGGGCGAAATCTCGAGCGCCCGCTTTAAGGTGATGTTCAGCTCGTTGGGCACCTGCTTCGCCACATAGTCCACCCGCCCGTAGGGCAGATCCATCACCCGGCCCACGTCGCGGATGGCGGCGCGGGCGCCCAGGGTACCGAAGGTGACGATCTGCGCCACGTGGTCCGCCCCGTATTTTTCGATGACGTAGTCGATGACCTCCTCGCGCCGTTCGTAGCAGAAGTCCACGTCGATATCGGGCATGCTCACCCGCTCGGGATTCAAAAAGCGCTCAAAGAGCAGGCCGAACTTCAGCGGATCCACGTCGATAATCTCGAGCGCATACGAAACCACGCTCCCCGCCGCGGACCCTCGGCCCGGCCCCACCTCTATGCCTTGGGAGCGGGCAAAGCGAATAAAATCCCATACGATCAAAAAATAGTCCGTATACCCCATCGACTCGATGGTCGAAAGCTCGAATTCCACGCGCTTTCGTATCGTGTCGTCTATGGTGCCGTAGCGCGCACGCAGTCCCTTTTCCACCAGTTCGCGCAGATACCCCGTATTGGTGTAGCCCGCGGGCAACTCGAAGTGGGGCAGGTGGAGATTGTGAAACTCCATCTCCACATTGCAGCGCTCGGCGATTCGCACCGTATTTTGAAGCGCCTCGGGGGCGTAATCGAACAGCGCCGCCATTTCCTCGGGGCTCTTGACGTAGAACTCGTCGGTGGGAAAGCGCATGCGATCGCCGTCTGCAAGGATCGAACCCGTCTGCACGCAGAGCAGGGCGTCGTGGGCGTCGGCATCTTCTTTGTGTAAGTAGTGGCAGTCGTTGGTGGCGATCAGGGGAATCCCCGTCTTTTCGGAGAGCGCCAGCAGCTTCAAATTCACTTCTTTTTGCTCCCGCATGCCGTGGTCCTGAAGCTCCAAAAAGAAATTCCCTTCGCCGAAGATCTCCTCGTAGCGGCGCGCCGCTTCCTCGGCGGCGGCTTCGTTGCCCTGCAAGAGCTCGTACTGCACTTCCCCGCCCAGGCAGGCGCTGGTGCAGATAATGCCCTCGCTCTTTCTCCTGAGATCGTCCATATCCACCCGGGGTTTGTAGTAAAAACCCTCCACATAGCCGATCGATACCAAAGACATTAAGTTCTCGTAGCCGGTGCGGTTTTCCGCCAACAGAATCAGGTGAAAACGGCGGTTGTCCTTGTCGGTCACGGTCTTGTCCTTTCGGGTAACATAGACCTCGCAGCCCAATATGGGCTTTATGCCCGCCGCCTTCGCCGCCTTGTAGAAGGCGACCATGCCGAACATATTTCCGTGATCGGTGAGCGCCACGGCGTCCATTCCCAGTTCTTTGGTGTGGCGGCAGAGCTCGTCGAGCTTGGTAAAGCCGTCCAACAGCGAGTACTCCGAGTGCAAATGCAAGTGTACGAACGGTTTCATACTGTTTCCCCTCTAAACAAAAAAAGAGTTGTCTTGCGGCAACTCTTTGGAATGCGTTTACAGTTCTTCTTTGACGAAGGCGACCAGTCCCTCGACAGCCTCGTCCTCGTCGGCGCCGTCGGCGCGGAGCACGATCTCCTGTCCCGAGAAGACCCCCAGGCTCATAATCCCGATAATGCTCTTGCCGTTGACTTCTTCGCCGTTTCGGAGGATGGTGATTTCCGAGGCAAATTGGTTCGCTTTACGCACAAACAGCGCCGCAGCCCTTGCGTGTAAACCCTCTTCGTTTTGTAATGTAACCTTAGACTCTTTCACTTGACACTCCTCTCAGCTTTTCCGCCAAGGCGCGAATCTTCTTAAATCGATGATTGACGCCGCTTCTCGACATCGCCGGTTGCATCATGGCGCCCAGCTCCTTCAGGCTCGCCTGAGGATGGGACAACCGAAGCTCCGCGACGCGGCGCACATCTTCTTTCAATCGATCCATGCCGTAGATCCTTTCGATCAGTTCGATGTCTTCGACCTGCCGCGCGCTGGCATCCACCGTCTTGGTGAGATTGGCCGTCTCGCAGTTGACCAGTCGATTTACCGAATTGCGCACGTCTTTTACGACCCGCGCGGATTCGAATTCCAGTACGGATCGGCTCGCGCCCATAAAGGCGAGCAAATCGGAAATTTTTTCCGCTTCCTTGATATAGACGATATAGTCGTCTTTTCTATATATGCCCTTTGCGCCGAGTTGTACTCGGTTCAACCACTTGCACAGATCCGCGCCGTGCGTGCGGTCGTGGGTAATAAACTCCAGATGGTAGCGCTTGGTGGGTGCGGTAATCGAACCCGCCCCCAAGAAACAGCCGCGAATATAGGCGCGGATCGCATCGGCGCTTCTTAAAAATTTCGCGTCCAAAGTGTAGTTCATCTGGAAGACATTGTCCTGTCTGAGGAAATCGCTATCCATAAGTAAGGCCTGGACCGAGCCGAGGTCTTCGACGCGAATTTTATAGTGCTTGTTTCTCTTCAGCTGCAGATTCTTCGACTGCATTACCTCGACCCCGCTGTCGGTCACCCGCTTTAAGACGGATACGATGCGTCGGGCGACGGGCGCGTTTTCGGTGACGAAGGAAAGCCCGATATTCAGGTCTTTCGTCAAAGAAATTACGCCGCAGGTGCGAATGTAAGCGGCGAGTTCCGCCTCGACGATTTCCATATCGTGCATGGGAACGCGCGCCAATTCATTTTTTACGTCTTTCGAAAAACTCACTTCGTCCTCGATCCTTTCCCGAGTTCCATTATAGTCCAGATTTCCTGCCTACGCAACGGTTTTCATGGCATCGATCCGCCACCGCCAACAGGCGCTGGGCGACCAAAAGACCGTTGTGGCGCACATAGCCCAAAGACTCGTCGAGGAAATCGCCTCGTTCGACGACGATCCCCGCTTCGGCAAGCCCTTCAAGCTCCGCCTCTTCCACCGGCACCGGGTCCACGTCCTCCTCGTCCTTGTAGCGGGCGATAAGGGCGGGATCGGGGGCTTCGTCGTTTACGAGCACGATGTCCACCGGCCGCGTAAGGCCGTGGCGGGCGAGGGCCGTCAGGTGATCCGTAAGGCGCATGCCCCGGGTTTCGCCCCGCTGCTGCATAATATTGGCCACATAGATCAAGGGCGCCTCGCTCTTTTCGAGGGCGCGGGCGATTTCGGGTACCAAAATATTGGGAATCAAAGAGGTATACAGACTCCCGGGCCCGAGCACCAGAATATCCGCCCTAAGGATGGCCTCGATGCAGTCGGGGTTGGCGCGGGGATTGCGGGGAATGAGGCGAATCTCCTCCACCGATGCGCCGGCGCGCACGCCGTAGGCGGGGATCTTGGATTCGCCTTCGACAGTAGCGCCGTCGGACATCCGCCCCGATAGGGCGATGTTTTCGGTGGTCACGGGGAGGACCTTCCCCGTAATGCGCAGGACCTCCGCCGCTTCGCGCACCCCTTCGGCAAAGCCGCCGTACATATTCGATAAGGCGGCGATGATGAGGTTTCCCATATTCTGCCCTTCCAGTTCGCCGTCGACAAAGCGGTACTGGAGCAGGTTTTTTAAGGAAGGCTCGGCATTGGCGAGCGCCACCAGGCAGTTGCGCACATCCCCCGGCGGGAGCATGCCGTATTCGCGGCGCAGCATGCCGCTGGAGCCGCCGTCGTCGGCCATGGTGACGATGGCGGAGATCTCTTCGCTAAAGCGCTTGAGGCCCCGAAGCAGCACCGAAATGCCCGTGCCGCCGCCGATCACCACAAATCGAGGGTCACGCATGGCCGCGCCCCAGATCCCGATGCCCCGCCACCACCGAGTATCCCGCGTCGTTAAAACGCTTCGCCAGCGCCTCGGCCACGGCGACGGAGCGGTGATAGCCGCCCGTACAGCCGATCCCGATGGTGAGCATATCCTTGCCTTCTTTGACATAACAGTCGCCGAATTTTACGATATAGCCTTCGACCCAATCCAAAAACGCCTGCGCCTCGGGCCGCTCCAATACGTAATCGGCGGTCTTTTCGCTCATGCCGCTAAAGGGCTTGAGCGCCGGCACATAAAAGGGGTTCGGCAAAAAGCGCATATCGAAGACGAGATCCGCCTCTTCCAAAATGCCGTGTTTAAAGCCGAAAGAGATCACCGAAAGGCCCAAAGTGCCCTGTTCTTGGCGCAGAATGCTCTTTAGCCGCAGCTTTAGATTGTAATTGGTGAGATGCGAGGTGTCGATAATATGGTCGGCGCGCTCCCGAAGGGGCTGCATCCGCTTTTTTTCCTCTTCGATGCCCCGCTCCAAGGTGGAACTCAGGGGGTGGGGGCGGCGAAGTTCCTTAAATCGCTTGATCAGCACGTGGCTGTCCGCCTCGAGATAGACCACCGTCACATCGCCCACCTCGCGGTTTAGGGTGTCGATGGCGACGTCGAGCTCCTTAAAAAACAGGCCGCTCCGTATATCGAGGGCGAGGGCCACCAGGGGCATCTGCGCCTCTTCCACCATCTCTATAAACTTGGGAAACAGCGCCGGGGGCAGATTGTCCACGCAGTAGTAGCCCATATCCTCCGCCGCCTTGAGCGCCTGGGACTTTCCCGCACCGGAAAGGCCGGTGATGACCAAGAGTTTCATGGATTATTCTCCTAAGACTTTGACTTCCGTCTCCAGTTCCACGCCGTGTTTGGCATAGACCGCTTCCTGCACCGTGCGGATCAGCTCCACCACGTCCTTGCAGGTGGCCCCGCCCCGGTTGATGACGAAGCCGCAGTGTTTTTCGGATACCTGGGCGCCGCCGTGGGTAAGCCCCCGGAGCCCCGCGAGATCGATCAACTGGCCCGCATAATGACCTTCGGGCCGCTTAAAGGTACTACCCGCCGAAGGGTATTCCAGGGGCTGTTTGTCGAGCCGGCGCTGCCACAGTTCTTCCATTTTTTCGGTGATGCCGTCTTTTTCGCCGGGAACGAGGCGGAAGGTCGCCTCGAGGACAATCAGTCCCTCCTCGTAGACCCGGCTGTTGCGGTAGCGAAAGTGCATCTCGTCGTTGGTATAGACGCGGACGTTCCCCGTGCGGTCCATGGCGCGCACCGTCTCTACCACGTCTTTCATCTCGCCGCCATAGGCGCCGGCGTTCATCGTCATGGCGCCGCCGATCGCACCGGGAATCCCGTGGGCGAATTCCAGGCCACAAAGACGCGCATCCCGCGCCGCTTCGGCGACCTTGCGAAGGGACGCGCCGCTCTGTGCGATCACTCGATCGCCTTCTACGCGCACCTCTTCAAAATTCTTCTCCAAGCGCACCACCGCGCCCCGGATTCCCCGATCGGAAACGAGCATATTGGTGCCCTTTCCCATCACCATCCAGGGGATCTTTTCTTCTTCCAAGGCGCCGATCGCCGCGGACAGCTCCTCTTCGTCGACGGGCTCGATAAAATAATCCACGGCGCCGCCGATCTGAAAACTCGTGACTTCTTTCATGGGGAACTGTTCCCGCATATTCTCCGAAAATTTTCGGTGCATCGTTTCTTACCTCCTGTACTTTTACCGTTGGTACTATTGTATCAAAGGAATGCCAAGAAATGTCTAAAAAACACTTGACAGTTTTGCGAGCCCCTTGATACACTGGATCCATCGAGTTTGACGGGGAGAGTACCTCGAGAAGTATCGGACTACAGAGAAGCTTTGTTTGGTGAGAGAAGCGGTTTGGATCTTCGAGGGAATATGGCCCCCGACTCTAAGGGTCGATATGAGGTCCTTACAGGTGCGCCTGTTACAGCGCCGGAGTATGATGGTACTCTTCGAGTCGGAAATCGCGAGGTTTCCGTAAAAAAAGGTGGTAACGCGATACATTTCGCCCTTTTCCCGATCGCGGGAAGAGGGCTTTTTTTATGAATAGATTCGGATCGGCATCGGCCGATCGAAGGAGAGGATATTTTGATCGACTTACAGAATATTTCCGTCGTATTTGAAAAGGGCGGACGACAATTTACGGCGGTGGACGATGTCTCCCTCCGGGTGGAAAAGGGCGATGTCTTCGGCATCGTCGGCTACTCCGGGGCGGGCAAGTCCACCCTGGTACGCACCATCAATCTGCTGCAGCCCCCCAGCGCGGGCAAGGTCGTCGTCGCCGGCGAAGACCTCACCGAACTTTCGGTCAAGGAGTTGCGCGCGCGGCGCAAAAAGATCGGTATGATTTTTCAGCACTTCAACCTGATGAACGCCCGCACCATCCTGGGCAATGTCCTCTATCCCCTCAGAAACAGCGGCCTCGGCGAGGCGGAAAAGAAGGAAAAGGCGATGAAGCTCTTAACGCTCGTCGGCATCGCCGAAAAGGCCGAGCAATACCCCCGGGAACTCTCGGGCGGCCAAAAGCAACGGGTCGCCATCGCCCGCGCCCTCGCCAACGACCCCAAGATCTTGCTCTGCGACGAGGCCACTTCGGCGCTGGACCCGCGTACCACCACCTCGATCCTGCACCTCTTAAAGCGGCTGAACCGCGAGATGGGCCTTACCATCGTCCTCATCACCCACGAAATGCAGGCGGTCAAGGAGATCTGCAATAAGGTCGCCGTGATGGAATCGGGCAAGGTCGTCGAGGCGGGCTCTTTGGTAAACATCTTCGCCGATCCGAAAGAGACCATTACCCGCCAGTTCGTAAACACCGCAAGCCACTGGGACGAGACCATCGAAAAGCTACGCACCCACGGCCTTTTGGCACAGAGCGATCCGGACAGCGAGCTGATTCACCTGCGCTACACCGGCCTCTCCGCCACCGAGCCGATTCTCAACGACGTCTTTACCAAATTCGGCGTAAAGACCAATATCCTCTCGGGCAATATCGAATTTTTGGAGGATATCCCCTTCGGAAACCTCGTGGTCCTCTTCGAGGGCGATCCCGACAGCGTATCGGCGGCAAAGGCCTATATGATCGAACACGGCGTACAACTAAGAGTATTGTATAAGGAGGTGGAATAATGGAATTCTTTTCCAATGTCATCGCATCGAAGGGCGACTTCGTCGTAGAGACCGGCGCGACCTTGTATATGGTGCTGGTCACCTCGCTGATCGCCGGCGTATTGGGGATGATTACGGGCTTTGTCCTCACCCTCACCAAAGAAGGGGGCCTGCTGGAAAACAAACGGCTCTACTGGGTGCTCGACAAATTCGTAAACATCTTTCGCTCCATCCCCTTCGTCATCCTCTTGGCGCTGATCTCGCCCATTACCCGCGCCATCGTACACACCACCATCGGCAACACCGCCGCCATCGTACCTTTGGTATTCGGCAGTATGCCCTTTTACGCGCGGCAGATCGAAAACGCCCTGGCGGAAGTGGACCCCGGCATTATCGAAGCGGCAGAATCCATGGGCGATTCGCCCTTAGACATCGTCTTCGGCGTGTATATGAAAGAGGGACTTCCCGCCATCTTGCGCGCCAGCGCCATGACCGTCATCAGCCTGATCGGCCTGACCGCCATGGCTGGGGCGGTGGGCGCGGGGGGCCTCGGCAATCTCGCCATCACCCGCGGCTACAACCGCTTCCAAAACGACATCATCATCGTCTCTACGGTGCTGATTTTGATTCTGGTATTTATCACCCAGGCGCTCTTCGACTTCTGGGTGAAGAAGATACAACACTAAATATCCCTTTGAAAGGAGACCTTGTATGAAACATCTATGGAAAAAAATCACCGCAATCGCCCTGCTTTCAGCCCTGGTGCTCACCGGCTGTGCCGGCGGCGAAAAGAAAGCCGACGGCGGCGCCCAAGACACCGTAAAGATCGGCGTGGTCGGCGACGACCAACGCCTTTGGGAAAAGGCGGCAGAGACCGCCAAAGAAGACGGCGTCACCTTGGACATCGTGGTCTTTAACGACTACAACACCCCCAACGACGCCCTCGCCAACGGCGAACTGGACTTAAACGCCTTCCAACACAAGGCATTCCTCGACGCCTATAACAAGGACAAAAACACCGACCTCGTGCCCATAGGCATGACCTATCTCTCCCCCATCGGTGTGTATTCCGAAAAGATCAAGGACTTAAAGGACCTCGCCGAAAACGCCAAAGTCGCCATCCCCAACGACACCACCAACGGCGGCCGCGCCCTCTTGGTACTGGAACAAGCCGGCGTCATCCAACTCAAAGACGATGCGGGCCTCACCCCGGCGATCGGCGATGTGGCAGAAAACCCTAAAAACATCCAAATCGAAGAACTCGACGCCGCCCAAGTGGCGCGCTCCCTCCCCGACGTGGACGCCGCCGTCATCAACGGCAATATGGCCGTCGATGCGGGCCTCGACCCCCGCAAAGACACCATCTATGTAGAAGAGATGAGCGAAAACATCGCCCCCTATATCAACTATGTGGTGGCAAGGGCGGAAGACAAGGATAACGAACTCTACAAAAAAGTCGTCGGCTATTACCAAACCGACGAAGTGGACGAACTGCTCCAAGAACTCTATAAGGGCAGCCAATACGCCGCCTGGAAGCTGGATCTGGAAAACCTCGCCCAATACGAAGACGGAAAGACCGAAGCCAAATAACCCCAATGCATAAAAGAGAGGAAGACAGCATGACGACAAACGAACGAATGCGCTCGTCCCGTCTTTCGACTACCTGATCCCGGCAATGCTCCGGGCGGGTGCGAAGGGCGCGGACGTCACCACGAAAGCGAACGCCGAACCCCACGGAACCATTGCAACACAGAAAGGGATCTTACCATGCATATTTTGAAGAAACTGTCCGCCATCGTCCTCGTCGCCGCCCTGCTCCTCACCGGTTGCAGCGCAGGCGGCACGTCCTCCGCACAAAAGTGCGCCTGGGCGTGGTCGGCGACGACCAGCGCCTTTGGGAAAAAGCCGCGGAACTCGCGAAAAAAGACGGCATCGAGATCAAACTCGTGCCCTTCTCCGACTACAACACCCCCAACGACGCCCTGGTAAACGGCGACACCGATCTGAACGCCTTTCAGCACAAGGCATTCCTCGACGCCTACAACAAGGACAAGGGGACCGATCTCGTGCCCATCGGCCGCACCTTCCTCTCGCCCATCGGCGCCTATTCGCAAAAGGTCAAAGACCTCGCGGACGTGCCCCAAGGCGGAAAGATCGCCATCCCCAACGACGCCACCAACGGCGGACGGGCGCTGATCTTGCTCGAGACCGCGGGGCTGATCGCCTTAAACGACGACGCGGGGGTATCGCCCACCGTATCGGACATCGCCGAAAACCCCAAGAACCTCTCCATCGACGAACTCGACGCCACCCAGGTGGCGCGCGCCCTCCCCGATGTGGATGCGGCGGTGATCAACACCAATCTCGCCATCGACGCGGGGCTTACTCCCAAAGACGACGCGATCTTTATGGAGCCCGCCGACGAAAAGTCCGCGCCCTATATCAACTACGTCGTCGCCCGGGCGGAAGACGAGGACAATGCACTCTACAAAAAAGTCGTCGGCTACTACCAAACCGAAGCAGTGGCGGAATTGAACGACGCCCTCTACGAAAAGAGCCAGCTGATGGCCTGGAAGCTCGACATCCCCGATGCAACGGACACCACCGATCCGAACTATCGGCCCGGACAGTGATTTTACAAAACGCAAAAATCCTCCCCATCGCCCATTGCGGCGGGGAGGATTTCTTCTTATTTTTTGGCGATCTTTGCCAAATAGTATACGACCAAGACCATAAAGACCAGCTTTGCGAGAATCCAAATCGTCGAAAACGCGCCGCCGAACATCACCGATTCCATGTGTTTCACCTCCCGCAGAATCGTATACCTATCTCGTCCTTGCCCTGTTTCTATAATAAAAATTATACCCATATAGACCGAAAATGCACGCGTTTTTTATAGAAAACCCGCGGACCTTCGCCGGAAAACTTCCCGCTCCCTTTGCCCGCGGGTGCAAAAGGCGGCGGTGCAGTGATATAATATAGGCGACTTTATACTATTTCACAGGAAAGTAGGAGATGCTATGTCGATCACGAAAAAATCGAAATTGCCCAAGGGCGAATTCAGAGTCATCAAAGAAAAATACGTTCCGGAAATCGAATCGGGGCTCCGGAAAAAACCGGTCCTTATGCCCCCGGCGATCTACAACTGTTCGGGGATCCGCATTCAGGGCATTCGCCTCAAGTCCCTGATTTTTTCCACGGACATCGCCATTATCCGAAACTGTAACGCCCAGGCGGTATTCGCCGTCTATCCCTTTACGCCGCAACTGGCGATCATTCAGTCTATCATTCAGGGCTGTTCGATCCCCGTATTCGCAGGCGTCGGCGGCGGCACCACCACCGGGGCGCGTTCGGTGTCCATCGCGCTGGAATCCGAACTCCTCGGCGCCTACGGCGTGGTCGTAAACGCCCCCATGGAAAACGAAGTGATCGCCGAAATGTATTCGGTGCTGGACATCCCCATTATCGCCACCGTGGTCTCCAAGCACGACGACTTCGTCGGAAAGATCAACGCCGGCGCGCGGATTCTCAATATCTCGGGCGGCAAGAAAACCGCCGAGTTGGTGCAGTACGTCCGCAGCATGGTGGGGAGCGAATTTCCCATTATCGCCACCGGCGGCGACAACGAGGACCACATTCGCGCCACCATCGACGCCGGCGCAAACTCCATCACCTACACGCCGCCGTCGAATTCCGAGCTGTTTAAGGCGATGATGGAAGACTACCGCAACAAGAGCGTGGACCACTCCTTCAAGAACGATCCCCGCGAACTCCACGTACGCGAATACCAGCAAGACCTCGTCTTCCCGCCGGGCACCTTCGAACTGTTGGACAAAGAGACCGAAGACAATGGCGAAAAATAATGCCACGGGCATCCTGGTAAACATCGCGCTGGTGCTGTTGATTATCTATCTCTTCAGCATCACGCAAAAGTTCTTGGGGCCCGTCTACGATATTTTTATTTTTCTCGCCACGCCTTTGATCCTCTCGATCTACCTGTTCTACGCCTTTCGGCCCGTACGGGATTGGCTCGCCAAAAAAACCAAACGCCCCGATCTTTCGGCGGTGCTCACCTTTTTGCTCTTTATCGCCTGCACCATCGGCCTGTTTACCGTCACCATCAGCATGATCTACAACCAGGCGCAGAGTTTCGTCTCGAATCTCGATATGCAGGCGCTGATTCGCTACTCCGATACCGAGATCTTTCAACAGATCAACCGCTACGTGCCCCTAAACCGCTACATCGCCCAGTTCGAGAGCTGGCTGCAGAGCTCCGCCTCCAACATTCCCAATGTATTGGGGGGGCTCCTGAGCAATATCGGCACCTTCGGATCGCTGATCCTCTTGATCCTCTTGGGGCTGTTCTATCTCCTAAAGGACGAAGAGCAAGCGGTCGCTACCATCCACTATCTCGCCCGCGGCAAATACTACAGCCGCATTATGGACATCCTGGGGCAGATTCACCGCACCCTCGAGACCTATATCTCGGGCCAGATTTTGGTGGCGGGGATTCTCGGCGTCCTCATGTTTATCGGCTATACCATCATCGGCCTGCCGTATAAATTGTCCCTCGCCGCCATCGCCCTGATCTTCAACTTTATCCCCTTTATCGGGCCCTTCTTGGGGGCGGCGCCGGCGGTATTGGTGGCGCTTACCATCGACTTCGCCATGGTGGTCAAAGTGATCGTGGTCAGCACCATCGTCCAACAGCTAGAGGGCAATGTCATCACCCCGAATATTATGGGGAGCCGACTGGACATCCACCCCTTTGTCGTCATCATCGCCGTCATGGTCTGCGCCAATCTATTCGGCGTCCTCGGCGCCTTGATCGCCTCTCCTCTCTATATGGTCTTAAAGATCATCATCCACGGCATCCGCGCGGAGCGCTACCACAAAGGCGCCCAGTGCCCCATCCCCGAAGAGGGCAGTCCGAATGCGAATGACCTCTAAAGCCACAAGATCCCCTGCGCCGGGGATCTTTTTTGTGCCGAAAATCGAATTTGCGCGCAAAAAAACCCCTCGCGAGGAGGGGATTCACTTACATATATGCTTTTGCCTTCTCGAGGCGGGCGAGGATTTCGTCTTTGCCCAAAAGATAAATGATATTGCTGAGTTCCGGGCCGTGTACGTTTCCCGTCATGGCCGCACGGGCGGGCATATAGAGATTCTTGCCCTTGACGCCGCTCGCCTTTTGGACCTTTTTCATCAGGCCCTGCGCGTCTTCGAAGGTGATTTCGTCCATCCCCTTGAGGATCTCTTTCAGCGCGTCTACCACCGCGGGGGCGCTTTCGGATTTCAGCTGCTCCAGCGCCGCCTCTTCTTCTACTTTGTATTCGCCGTAGAGGAAGTCGCAGGCTTCGGGCACTTGCTCCAGTCGGTCGAGCCCTTCCTGAATGGTATCCATCAGGATCAGATAGCGCTCGGGGTCTTTCTTCGCCTCTTCTTCGGTCAAAAGGCCCGCTTCCGCAAGATACGGCAGCGCCATCTCGAGCAGTTCCTCGCGAGAGAGCTCTTTCATATAGTGGCTGTTCACCCAGTCGAGTTTTTTAACGTCGAAGACGCCGCCGGTGCGGGCGATTCTCGAGGTGTCGAAGGCCTCGATCAGCTCGTCCATCGAAAAGATCTCCTGATTGTCCTCGGGGGACCAGCCCACCAGCGCCAGGTAGTTCACCAGGCCCTCGGGCAAATAGCCGTGGCCGCGAAAGTCCTCGACGGACACGTCGCCTTGGCGCTTGGAGAGCTTTTTGTGATCTTTGTTCAAAACGCCCGGCAGGTGGATATAGGTGGGCGGCTCCCAGCCAAACGCCTCGTAGAGATAGACGTGTTTGGGCGTAGAAGGCAGCCACTCTTCCCCGCGGATAACGTGGGTGATACCCATCAAGTGGTCGTCCACCACCACCGCCAGATGATAGGTGGGAAAGCCGTCGCTCTTCATGAGCACCTGGTCGTCCATTTCGTTGGTATTGATGGTAATGGTGCCCCGCGCCTCGTCTTCAAAACTGATGTCCCGGTCGTGGGGCAGTTTGAGGCGAATGACGTATTCTTCTCCGGCGTCGATGCGCTTTTGCGCCTCTTCGGGAGAAATCGAGCGGCACAGGCCGTCGTAGCGCGGCACCTGTCCCTTGATCTTTTGTTCTTCGCGCAGCGCGTCCAACCGCTCCTTGCTGCAGAAACAGTGGTAGGCGTGGCCGGATTCGATCAGTTGATCCACGTATTTGCGGTAGATCTCCAGCCGCTCGGACTGGATATAGGGCCCCTTATCGCCCACTTGCGCCACTTCGCCGTCTCGCAAAACGACCCCTTCGTCGATTTCGATCCCCGACCAGTTGAGCGAGCGGATCAGGTTTTCGATCGCCCCTTCCACAAAGCGGGTGCGGTCCGTATCCTCGATACGGAGCAAAAACTTGCCGTCGTGTTGTCTGGCGTAAAGATAGTTGTATACGGCGGTTCTGAGTCCCCCGATATGCAAATATCCCGTGGGAGACGGCGCAAACCGTACTCTTACGTCCTTCATGATTCCTCCTTATTTGTCCATCAGGGGAAATTCCGCGAGGATCGCTTCGGTATCCCAGGTGTTGACGATCAACTCTTCGGGATAGTCCATGCGGATCAGAAGCGATTCCGCCAAATCGAAATTTCCTACGTCCACGTCCATATGGGCGTCACTGCCCACGATCACGCGCATGCCCTTTTTCTTGCCGAACTTGAGCAAGGTCTCCAAATTCTTCTCGGCGCCCGATCGGGGGCCGTGAGGTTTTAACGAAGAATTGTTGACCTCGCAAAACAGGCTCTTTCCGGTGATAAAATCCGACAAGCGCTCGTAATCCAGCGGATAGCGGTCGTCGTCGGGATGGCCGATAATCTTGATCGCCGGGTGGGTGCAAGCCTTGATCAGCGCGTCGGTATTGCCCTTTTCATCCGAGGGGGCGATACACTGCTTGTGCAAACTGACGATGGCATAATCCACCGGCCTGAGGTTCAGGTCTATATCGATTCTGCCGAAAACATCCCGTACATTGGCCTCGACACCGCAGAGCACCGGTATGCCTTCGATAAAGCGCGGAATCCCCCGAAAGTTTGCAAAGGCGGCGTTGGTGCCCACGCCCTTCATATCCTTCGAGTGATCGCTGGTGCCGAAAATGCGCAGCCCGCGCTTTTTTGCTACGGTAATATTTTCCCGCAAGGTCGAGTATGCGTGACCGGAGGCGATTGTATGCGTGTGCAAATCTACATCTAAATGCATAAGTCCTCCTTTTCATCCTTTCCATTATAGCACATTCGTTCGAATGCGGAGAAAGGCGTGGAAAAAAAGAAGCCGATGCCGAAACGCACGACATCCCCCCTTTTCTTGAACAACAAGACACGCAGTAGGCACCGTGCAACCTGTCGACGCGTTACTCCCCTATTGTCATTCTGAGCGAGAAATTTATTCCGAGTCGAAGAATCTCTTTCCCTACATAACGTCAGCAAAGAAGCCCGTGCCGAAACGCACGACAACCCCCCTTTTCTTGAACAACAAGACACGCAATAAGTACCGTGCAAGCAGTCAACCCGCAATAGCCAACTCGAGATCCTTCGACTCCGCTACCCTCCGCTCAGGATGACAGGGTTGGGGGTGCAATAGCCAACGTAGCGGCCGACTCCGCTCACGATGACAAGGCAGAGAGTCGCAATAGCACCCGCCGGAACGCACAACCACCCCCTATTGTCATTTGAGCGAGGAATTTATTCCGAGTCGAAGAATCTCGTTCCCTATGTGAAGTCCGCGGAGAAGCCGATGCCGAAACTCACGACATACTCTTTTCTTGAACAACAAGACACGCAATAAGTACCGTGCAAGCAGTCAACCCGCAATAGCCAACTCGAGATCCTTCGACTCCGCTTCGCTCCGCTCAGGATGACAGGGTTGGGGGTGCAATAGCCAACGTAGCGGCCGACTCCGCTCACGATGACAAGGCAGAGAGTCGCAATAGCACCCGCCGGAACGCACAACCACCCCCCTTGTCATTCTGAGCGAGGAATTTATTCCGAGTCGAAGAATCTCTTTCCCTATATGGGGGCTGCAAAGAAACCAATGCCGAAACTCACGACATACTCTTTTCTTGAACAACAAGACACGCAATAGATACCGCGCAACCCTTCGACCCGCAATAGCCTACGGAGATGCATTCATGACCTAACAGAAATCTTCGATTTCGTCGTAGGTCAGATGCCGCGCAGTCCAAATCTTCGATTTGGCTAACGTAGCGGCCGACTCCGCTACCCTCCGCTCAGGATGACAGGGTTGGGGGTGCAATAGCCAACGGAGCGGCCGACTCCGCTCACGATGACAAGGCAGAGAGTCGCAATAGCACCCGCCGGAACGCACAACCACCCCCTATTGTCATTCTGAGCGAGGAATTTATTCCGAGTCGAAGAATCTCTTTCCTTACATAACGTCAGCAAAGAAGCCCGTGCCGAAACGCACGACCGCCCCTTCTGTGCCAGGCAATATGACACAGAATAGATACCACGCAACCCTTCGACCTGCAATAGCATACGGAGATGCATTCATGACCTAACAGAAATCTTCGATTTCGTCGTAGGTCAGATGCCGCGCAGTCCAAATCTTCGATTTGGCTAACGGAGCGGCCGACTCCGCTTCGCTCGGGATGACAATATTTTTATCACACCACCCCCTTCTGTGGCAGGCAAGCAGTCATTTTCCCCACAAAAAAAGAAGCCCTCGGGCTTCCTTTTCGTCTATTTCGTCGGCTGTCCCGTGGCTTCTAAGATCTGGTAGTAGCTCCAGGCACTTGATTTTACGTCGCTAAAGGGATTTTTGGCGTAGGTGTCCAAAAAGGCCTTATCGGGCGTGCGCTGCATCGCCTTGTTCATCGCCGTCACCACTTCTTGGCGGGTGATTTCGGCGGTGGGGTCGAACTTGCCTTCGCGTCGTCCGCTCATATAGCCGCGATCGGCGACGGCGGCGATATAGCCCTCCGCCCAGTGTCCGCCCTTTACGTCCGAAAACCGGGCGCTTCCGCCGGGGGTAAGGCCCGCGTAGCCGGCGAGGATCTTCGCAAATTCCGCCCGGGTGATGGATTTGTTGGGCTTAAAGCTGCCGTCGCTGTAACCGCCGATGATGCCGCGCTTTTCCATAAAGCCCACCGAAGCGGCGTACCACTTGCCTTCATCCACGTCTTTGAAAGACGAAAAGCCGCTTGCGGGCTTGCCGTGGTTTAAGATCTTGGTAAAGACCGCCGCCACTTCGCCGCGGGTCATGGGCTTTCGGGGGCCGAAGGTGTTGTTCGGGTACCCCGTCACATAGGCGGGCCGCGCCACGGCGAGGGCACCCTTTACATCGCCGAGTACCGCCTTCAGTTCCGAATCGGGCACATCGCTTTTGGCGAGGGTGTAGCGGGCGCGGGCGATGCCGGCGTCGATTTGGAGCTTTTGCACCTCGTCGAGATTGTCCCGGTTTGCCCCTTCCAAGACCCGCAGAAAGTCCGCCAGCTCCTTGTGCGCGGGGCTTGTCTCTCCCGTGCCTTCTGCCGCGCCGACGACGACCGCGATCTTCTTTTCGCCGCCGGATGTCGCAAAGCGAAACTCGAGCTTGGCGCCTTCCGGTTGGGGATTGATGACGATGGCAAAATTGCCCTTCGAATCGGCAGCGCCCGCCCCGATCCGCGTATTGCCCCGAAAGACCTGGATCTTGGTCCCCGGCGCCGCCTTGCCCTTTAAGGTATTTTCACCCACCATTACGGGCTCCACCGACTCCGTGCCGCCGGGGGCCGGCGTGGGAGCGGGAGCGGGGGCGGCGTTTTCGTCGCTCTTTACGGTCTTTTGTACCGTCTGCGCCTTGCCCGCAGAACTTATAGTACTCATTACATAAGTATTGGTGGCGGCGGGCAAGTCCTTCACACCGCTTTTGATCACTGTATCGATCGTAAGCGAAACATCCGGTCCCTTCAGCTTGCCCACATCGTCGATCACCAGCGTCACGATCTCGCGTCCCGATTCGGTCGACGAGTGCATCACCCGGTAGGCGCTCTTGTCGGCGGATGCGGTGACGCTCGATTTCTTGTACGACAGCGACCGATCCATTAAAAATGAGAGCGTAAAGCTCTTGTATGTGCTCCGGTACCCGCCGGGCAGCGCGAGTTTCAGCTCCATGGTATAGGGTGCGCCCGCCTTGAGCCCGGCTGTGGATCCTTGCACCAGGCTCGACTGTATGTCCTCCACGGCATAGACCCCCACAGATACACATACAAACAACAAGGTGAGCAGCACCAATACGCGTTTTCTCATGTTATTCCTCCTTACTTATATTATACGGAAAGGAAATCGTAACAATGATTACATCTTGATGACAGCCGGCGGGCACAAAAAAAGACCCGACATAATATCGAGCCTTACGCGTCTTATGCTTCTTTGCAGACATAAATCGCACGCGATACGGCCGCCTCTGCGTCGATCTCTTCCATCTCGCCGCCGCGGCGCTTGTATTCCACCACGTCTTCCGCTGCGCGTTTGCCGACGCTGATCTGGAGCGGAATGCCGATCAGGTCGCGGTCGTTGAATTTCACGCCGGCGCGTTCCGCCCGGTCGTCCAAGAGCACGCGCACGCCTTCCGCCCGTAGTTTCTCGTAGAGGGCCTCGGCCAATTCGTTCTGCTCCGCTTTTTTGGTGTTCACCACCGTGATCACCGCGTCGTAGGCGCCCATCCCCACGGGAAAGGCGATGCCCTTTTCGTCGCTGTGGTTTTCGAGGAGTGCGGCAAACAGAGCGGTAGTGTCCCAGCAAATGCCCGAGGCGACAAAGGGCGCTTCTTTGCCGCTTTGGTCGATATAGCTCACGTTCATGGCCTGGGCATAGAACGAAGAGGGTTTGCGCACCGTAGCGATCAAAAAGCCCGTGCCGAAGGAAAGCGGCTCGCCACCGGGGGTCGCGTCGCCTTCTTCGACCGTAAGGAGGTCGTCGGCCACCTCGCCGCCGAAATCGCGGCCGTAGTTTACGTTTTGTATGTGGTGGTCGAATTTGTTCGCCCCCACCACCAGATTGGCGATGCCCGTCAACGAGCGGTCGACGATGATCCGCGCTTCGTCGGAAAGGCCGATGGGCCCGGTAAAGCCGGGGAAGGATCCCATCTTTTCGATGGTCTCTTCGTCGAGCATGTCGATGTCCGCTTCGTCCACTTCGAGATAGCGCGCGAGCTTTTTCATATTGAGGCCGCGATCGCCAGGCACAAATGCGAACACGGGTTTTCCCGCCACCGAAAGGTCCACCGCCTTGGCACAGCGGGCGGGCTCGATGCCGATCATTTCGCTCAGATCCCGAATCGTCGCCGCGCCGGGGGTGTGGATCTCTTCCGCCTCCTGCGCGTCCTGCGCCGCGGGTGCGGGATATGTCACCGGCGCCAGCTCGCGAAAATAGGCGTCCTTCTCGGTCCAGGCGAGGGCCTCTTCGTAGCCCTCCGCCAGGGCGTAGAACGAATACGCCTCGTCGGTTTCGATGCAATGGTAGCGAACGCCCTCTTCGGCGAGAAAGTCTTCGGCACGCGCGCGCATATCCTCGGAAAATGCCGCCGCCTCTTGGGCATCGGCGAAATAGCTGTATCCGTCCAGCACCCGGCGCTCCCGCGCATCGGCAAAGCCGTATTTGGGTTTTTTGACGTCTTGAAAGCGCTTTTCCTCCTCGTAAAAAAATGCCGGCAGCTGCTTATAGCTCTTCAATTCCCCCGAAACCAGGCCGAGGAACGCCTCTTCCGATTCGGCGGCGAGGACGGACTGGCGGTTGTAGCGATCGGCGACCTTAAACATATCCGATCCGTAGCGCGCCCAGCGCCCGCTCTGTTCCCAAATCGCGCGGTCCTGTAACGACGCCGCGGATACCTTCAGTCCTTCGGCAAAAAATTTCGCCTCCAGCTCCTCGGCAAGGCGCGATACCGTCTCCTCTCCCAAAGGCAGCAGGCTAAATACGCCCACCCCCGCGCTTCTCGCCATGGCGCTTCGCAACACCAGCGTATGGGCTTTGGTGACGGCTTCCGCCGGCGCTTCGCGGAGCGTCGGCAAATAATATTTCGACAGTTTCATACGTAACCCCTCTTATTCCTATGGCGAACGGTTCCCCTTATTCCGCCTGGCGCAGGCAATTTCTGACCGCCTCCAAATAGCCGTAGCTCGCTTCGGTGGCGCCGCTCACGACGTCGACTTCGGCGGATTGCTTGTCCAATACTTCCTGTTCCAATCGATCAAAGGCGTCTTCTACGACGCCGACATTTTCAACGTGTTCCAGTACGCGAACGGCGTCCACATAGCCGTCGCGCACCCGCACCTCTACGCGGATATCTCCCTGCATTCCCCGTCCTTCGGAGACGTAGATCCCGTCCGTATACAGACGCCTGCCGTCGGCGCGATCCCGAACCACCGCCGGCTTGTTGTCCTCGCGGACGGGCTCCTCTGCACTGTAGCTGACAGAGGACTGACATCCCGTCAGGGCGATACATGCACACAAGCCCAGTAGGAGTTTTTTCAATGCGTATGCTCCTTTATCTATGTGAAAATAATAAAAATCTACCTCATTAAATTATATACGAGACACAGGCGGGAATCAATGCTCCCGAAAAAAGAAAAGGGGGCTTTCGCCCCCTTTCAAATCGCCTGATTACTCGGTTTCCCGCCGATCGATGACACTCTGTCTTTTGATAATTTCTACCGGAAGGAGGATCATTTCCTCGCCCCGCTCGGGGGACTTTTCTTCGATAATCTTAAATAGCTTGCGGATGGCGACGGCGCCGATGTCGTAATAGGGCTCTTTGACCGTCGTCAGCTTGGGCCGGTAAATCTCCGATAAGAAACTGCCGCCGAAGCCCGCGAAGGACATATCCTCGGGGATCCGCATGCCGTGGTCGCGCATCACATTCATCAGGTGAATGGCGATGAGATCCTGGCTGCAAAACAGCACCGAGTACTTGCCGCTTCGAATGTCGTCCTCGTGGTCCTCGAATAGCTCCAGCGCGTCTTTTTCTGTGGCGCCTTCGGCATAGAGGATCTGCGGTTTTAAGCCGCCGCTCTTCATGGCGTCGCGATAGCCACGAATCTTAAACTTCTCGTTGGTGCGGTCCATATCCTTGCGCATGGCGACATAGCCGATGGACTTATGCCCCAACATCATAAGGTAATCGGTCATATTGAACGACGCCGCCTTGTTGTTGATCGTAACCGTGGGCGCATCGTCGATATTGTAGAAGCGGTTGATGACCACACAGGGAATCTTAAACTCGTCGAGCTTGTAGAGGAGCTTTTGGTTCAAAATCTCCGAGATAATGATAATCCCCTCTACCTGCTTTTGGCTGAACAGCTTGGCAAACTTGATCTCGACCTCGGGATCGTCATAGGACGACGAGAGCAGAATGTCGTAATTATACATGCGCCCGATCTCCTCGACCCCGCGCAGTACCTGCGAAACATACTGGTTCCCCACATCGGACACGATGACGCCGATCAGATTGCTCTTTTTGGTCACCAGACTCCGCGCCACTTCGTTGGGCTTATAGTCCAGCACGTCGATGGCGTGGAGCACCCGGCGCCGCGCCTCGGGACTTACCGGTTTCGAATCGTTGATAACGCGCGATACGGTAGATATGGACACATCCGCCATTTTCGCCACGTCTTTAATCGTAGATGCCAATGCAATTCCTCCTAATTTATAATCATGGGAACGCCCCCCGCCACCACTTCCACGGTCTGGGGCAAGTGCGGTCCCGGTTCTCCGTCTATGTCGATTCTCAGCGCACGATCCGCCGAAATCGTCACCTTGTCGGTCTTAAAGTACAAAAAGTGTTCGTGTTCCGTATGTTTTCCCACGCCGATGGCGGTGATCAGCTCGATCATCTTGGGAAAGGGCATCTCTTCGATGGCGATGACCTCCAGCAGGCCGTCTTTGATACTCGCCGCGGGGCTGATCCTCGAAAAGCCGCCGATGCTCGAAGAATTCGAGACCATCACCAACATCACCTTTTTCTCGACGGTGCCGTCTGCGGTCTCGAGCCGCACGCGAAAATACTCCCGGGACAGATCCTTGACCCGAAAGGAGCGAATGCCCTCTAAATAGTATGCGAGCCTGCCCATAGAGCTCTTCGACGCATCCGAGACGCTGTATCCCAGTTCCGTAAAGAGCCCGGCGGCACACACATTGATAAATGCCCGGTCGCCGCACAACCCCAAATCCACCGGCACCACGTGGGCGCGTTCGACCATCGAGACAAACTCGATCGGATCCTTGGGGATCTTCAAATACTCCGCAAAGTCGTTTACCGTACCGGCCGGATACACCGCCAAGGGCACATTGCGCTTCTCTGCATAGAGGCCGTTTACCACCTGGTTTACCGTGCCGTCGCCGCCCATGGCGATAATGCAGTCCTCCCCGTCGTCGCGGGCAGCAAAGGCCTCGGCGTCTCCGTGATGGCGGGTAAATTCCAACAACAAAGACGCCCCCATGCGGGAAAAGGGCGCGATCAGCTTTTTCAGAATATCCACGGCCCCTTCTCGGCCGCTGGACGGATTGGCGATGATTTTTATGCGTTTCATACACACCTCCGGACGCTACTTTTATTATACGATAAGTACAACGATTCCACAAAAGAAAAATCGCGATTTTTCCGCTTCTCCGAAATTTTCGGGCAAGTCGGCGGGAAAACAACGGCTTCCTGTGCATTGCCGAGAATTTGTATATTCTCGGGTGCGTACAGAGCGACTCGGAAATTTGTATGTATAATTACGATCTTTATACAAAACTCACCGGTCCTTTTCCGGCCTTTTCCCGGTATATTTCTATATGAGTGTACCTTGTATGCAACCGTTCTATCGCCGTTTTCCCGCATTTTCCGCGCGATTTGATCCGCAATAAAAAACGCCCCCGCTATGCGGGGACGTCTTGTATTCCGTCAGTTCTTAAGGCGCGTCCATGCTTCCGAACCGTCGTTCAGGCGATTGTAGAAGTGTCCGTTGGCGGCCTCGGCGATGTCGTAGTAGTGCCATTGGCCGATGTGCACGTCGGTAAAGTTGCGCAGTCCGTATTCGCTTTCTCCGATAAAGTTTTTATCCGCCCGGCGATCGAGCATTTTATTCACGGCCGTAACCGCTTCGGCGCGGGTGATGGGGGCATCGGGGCGGAGGGTGCCGTCGCCGTAGCCGCTAAACCAGCCTTCTGCGATCACTTCTTCTATGCTGCCTCTCGCCCAGTGGTCGTTGGCGACGTCCGTAAAGCCGCCTACCCGCTTCTTGCCGGTGGTGAATTTGGAGGCCACGGCGGCAAATTCACCCCGCGTTACCGGCGCATTCGGGCGGAAGGTGCCGTCGGGATAGCCGATCATATAGGCAAAGTGGAAGCCCGTATCTTTTTTGAGTTTGGGGGCATCGGGCGCTTTTTCTTCCGGTGCCGTAATGGTATTGGTGATGTAGTTGTTGATGATGGGCGCTACGTTTACATTCTGTTGCTGTTGTTGCGATTGTTGCGGTTGGACGGGTAGGGGGCAGGTGCCGTCGGGGCACTCCGTGGGCACGCAGTCGTTATAGACGGTAATGCCGCGTAAAGCTTCGTGGATCTGAAAATCGAAGCGGGCGATATTGTCGGGACCGATATCCGCACAGAACTTGCCCTCGCCTATAGAGCCCGGACCGGGCGGCCCCGGCAAAAATTGTCCCACCGGCGGCGCAATAATCTCAGAAGAAGCGGAAAGCGCGGGCTCCGCCGTCTCTGTCTGCTTTTCTGCGGCATCAAACGAGTCGCCGTCGGGGAGGGATTCCGGCATGGCGCCGCTCACCAAATTGCGCGGGGCGGGTTGTTGCCGTATAGTAGGTTCAAAACATACGCGGCAGTGTTCTTTGCCGGTCAGGATTTCCTCCAATACATAGCGTTGCGGCGTCTCTACCATTACCGATGTCGACGGAAGTGGTTCCAGTTGCACCTTCATTTTCTCGCCGTCTTTTAACTTGAAGCTCTTCACGATCGTATCGTCGGGTTTTCGTACGATCCGAAAATTATATACTCGGTCGGGGTCCTTTTTCATGCCCTCGCGCCAGATTACTTTTTTTTCGATGATGATCTCTTGCGGTTCCGGTTGAGACGAGGAGGCAAAGGCCTTCTCTTTACAGATCCCTTCGCCCAATGCAAAGCTCGCGGCGAGGACCAGTACAAATACGAGAACGCGCATCGTCGTTCTTTGAATTCGTCGTACCATAATTTCCTCCTTTTTCGGGCCACGCTGCCCTTATATATTCCTTTACTATTGTATAGTGATATATAGCATTCTTTCACATAAAAATCGGATCGATTGTCCATTCTCTAACAAACCCTTTTGCGGCTTTTTCAAAAAAGCACAAACAAAGACACGGTATGCCGTGCCTTTCTTCTCTTAGCGCGTGCGCAATACGTCCCGCAACGCTTCCAATACTTCCCGGAGGATGTAGAAATAGTCGACGATATTGTTGGCGTTGAAAGAAATCGTCTTCGCCGTGTCGGATATCGAATCCGATACCACATTGGCGGTATTGGAAAGCCGTATCGACGTCTCGTCGACGGTGCGCACCACATTGTCCACCGTGCCGGTTACGCCGCCTACGGTCACGGCGATCTTTTCCACCTCGGGCTTTACGATCTCGACCATCTCGGTGGCGTCGGTGGACAATCGAGACACATTGGTGGTAATCACCGTGGCGTTGTCGGTGATCGTCGGCAGCTTTTGGAAGGTGTCGTCGATCACCGCTTCGTGGGCGTCGAGTTTTCCCTTTACCAGCTTCAAGATGCCGGCGACGTTTTTAAGGACCAGCAGGAGATAGACCAGAGCGCCGATCCCCGCCAGATAGAGTAAAAATCGTAAGAGGTCGTGCAAGGTGATCATCGTATCCATCGAGACCTCCCCGCCTTACGCCTGAGACTTCTTGTTTTTGTCGTTTTTCTTGGCGGCCTTTTCTGCCGCATCGGCGATCTTTTCGGAGCTTTCGGCGATTTGGTCCTTGGTGGATTCCGCCTGTTCCTTGACTTCGCCGCCGACTTCCTTGGCGGCATCGGCTACGGCGTCTTTGCTCTTGTCGAGCTCGCCCTTTACATTGGCGCCCTCTTCGCGCACGATGTCGCCGATGGCGCGTGCCTTTGCCTTGGCGATTTCGGCTTCGTCGCGCATTTCGTCGGCTTTGATGGCCGCGCGGAGCTTCAGGTCATCATAGGTGTTTTGTACCGCCTGTTGGGCTTCGTATGCCTTGTAGCTCAATTCATCGGCGGTTTCCAATGCGCCTTCCTTGGCGTTTTCGGCAAATTCGCGGGAGCGATCGGCGATTTCCTGGCGGGTTTCTTCGCCGCTTTTGGGGGCGAACAGAATACCTGCCGCCGCACCTACCAGCGCGCCCAGGGCAAACTTACGGGCTCTCTCTTCTCGCAAATATCTTTCTCTTTCCCGTCTGCGAATGTCGAACAAATCAAAAATCATACTCATACCTCCATTTTAGTTCGTTACCACCTGTATACCCGCTGATCGAAATTTTAATGCAAATAACTCAAATCTTTCACAAATTTCACATCGGAACGGTATACTTCATAGTGACACAAAGGAGGTCTTATGATCGACATACACACCCACTCCCGCTTTTCCATGGATTCCATCGCCGATCCCGAAAAGAACGTCGTAAACGCCATCGAAAGGGGCATCGAAGTCCTGGCCTTTACCGACCATATCGATCGCACGATAGAGAACGAATCCATCGACTATACCTTTAACTTTAACGAATATATAGAAGTCCTCGACTTTATCCGCCACCGTTATGCCGAGCGGATCGAAGTGCTGATCGGACTCGAAATCGGCTTGAATCTGAATGTCAAGACCATGATGGAAGAGCTGATGGAAAATTTGGACTTCGACTTTTTTATCGGCTCCATCCACTCCCTCGACGAGGAGGACATCGCCACGGTTCTGCGCCGCAGCACCCCCGATATCGAATCCTACTACACCCACTATTACGAGACCATGCTCGAAAATATCGAGACCACCCGGGGCTTTCAGGTCGTCGGGCATATCGACTATATCGACCGCTATATCGAAGACAAATCCGCCATTCCGCCCTTTTCGGCCTATCGCGATATCGTGGCGGCGATCCTCGAGGCGGCGATTCAAAAAGACCTCGCCATCGAATACAACACCGCCGGCCGGTATAAGGGCCTCGACCACGCCAACCCGAAGGACGAAATCCTTTCCTTATATAGGGACTTGGGCGGAGACAACGTCACGCTCTCCTCAGATGCGCACAAAAGCGTGCACATCGGCCGCGGCATCGCCGCCGGGGCGGCCCATCTCGAGGCCTTGGGATTTGAAGAGGTGGTCTATTACCGAAAGAAAAAACCCGTAAGGCGCAGATTAAGATAAGGGGAAGGTGTTTTTACACATTCATTACACAATTTAATCAGATCCTCATCATAACTCTATATGAAAACGATAAAGCTTCGGTATACTCCCATTGCAATATAAAATATGATTGGGAGGAAAAGAAATGAAAAAAACTTTACGCGTAGCGGCCCTCGCCCTCGCCCTGACCACCACCTTGGCTAGTGCGATGCCCGCCCATGCGGCTCTGAAGGAAGACTACGGCAAGGCAAAGAATGTGATCGTCATGATCCCCGACGGATCCAGCGTAGAAGCTGTTACTTATGCCCGTTGGATCGACGAAGACAATACCCTGAATATCGACGATATGGCGACGGGCCTGATTCGCACCAACAACGCCCCCACCCCCATCGCCGACTCCGCACCGGCGGGAACGGCTATGGCCACCGGCGTAAAGTCAGAATCCCCCTTCGTCGGCAGCTACCCCTCCAAGGCGGGTATGCCCGGCAGCGAAGGCTTTGACGCAAAGCGCGCCAAGATGCCCATCGCAAACCACATCGAAGCGGCGGAACGCCAAGGCAAATCCACCGGTATCGTGTCCACCTCCAATGTGCAACACGCCACCCCGGCGGACTTCTCCGCACACCACCCCAACCGCAACAACTACGACGCTCTGGCGGAACAACAAGTATTCCAAGGCATGGAAGTCGTGCTCGGCGCCGGCTCCAAGAGCCTCGAAGCCGAAAACCGCGGCGACAAGGAAGACTTGATCACAGAAATCAAGGCACAAGGCTACGACTACTTCACCACCCCCGATGCCATGAAGGCGTCCACCGCCGATAAGATTTGGGGCATGTTCGACCCCTCCGCTTTGGCAAACGACTGGGACAGAGACCCCGCCAAGGAACCTTCCCTCGCAGAAATGACCGACAAGGCCATCGATGTTCTCTCTAAAAACGACAAGGGCTTCTTCCTCATGGTAGAAGGCTCCAAGCCCGACTGGTCCGCACACGCCAACGACCCGATGGGCATCGCTTCCGAAATCCTCGCCTTCGACAACGCCGTGGGCGTCGCCAAGAAGTTCGCGAAGGAACACCCCGGCACCGTCGTAATCTCCGCCACCGACCACGGCACCGGCGGTTTCACCATCGGCAACGACAAGACCACCAAGGGCTATGACCGCTTCGACATCGACCACTTTACCAAGATCGTTAAGAACTCCAAGCTCACCGGCGAAGGCGCGGCGGCCCTCTTAAACGAAGACCGCTCCAACGCGGCCGAAGTCGCCAAACAAGCTTTCGGCATCGACCTCACCGCCGAAGAAATCGAATACATCAAAAACACCAAGGCGGCAGACACCGCATTCGGCCATGTCGTCAGCAAGCGCAGCGGCCTGGGTTGGACTACCAACGGCCACGTGGGCGGCGATGTGGGACTGTATGTATACGCCAACGGCGCAGACGTCCTTTCCGGCACCGTACACAACCACGAAATCGGACGCTATATCGAGAAGATCATGGGCACCGACCTCGACGCGCTCACCGACCAACTCTTTATCTACTCCAGAGACGCGTTTACCGCCAAGGGCGCGGAAGTCAATTTTAACCGCAACGGCGGCAACCCGATCCTCGAAATCAAAAAAGACGGCAAGCTCTACCAATTCCCCACCTACCGCAACTACGCCATCGTTGACGGCGAAAAGGTAGACATCGGCGGACTCACCGTATTCAACGACGAAAAGATCTACGTGCCCCAAGGCGCTTTAGATCTCGTAAAATAACGACAGCCACTTCCTATACCTCTTTTATAAAGACGACGCTTCGGCGTCGTTTTTTGTTTGCGGTCGCAAATATTACCGCCGCTTTGCAAAAATATACAATCGAATTTTAGGAAAACCCTATCTTTTCTCGCCAAGAACTAGTATACTATGCCTTGTAAACGATCATATGAATTATATAACGATAATGTCGTTTTCTTTACCCGGCTATCGCCCTACTAAAGTCGACACAGGAGGTATTATGGCATCACTGGCATACAAACTGCTTCGTTCCCATCTCTTAGACGGAGAACTGAAGCGCGGCGAAGAAATCCGCATCAAGATCGACCAAACCCTGACCCAAGACTCCACCGGCACCATGGTCTATCTCCAGCTGGAGGCCATGGACATCGACGAGATTCAGACGGAGCTTTCGGTCGCCTATATCGACCACAATATGCTCCAAGCGAGCTTTGAAAATCCCGACGACCACCAGTTTATCCAATCCGCCGCCGAAAAATACGGCCTCATCTTCTCGAAGCCCGGCGGCGGCATCTGCCACCAAGTGCATTTGGAACAGTTCGCGCGCCCCGGAAAGACGCTGTTGGGCAGCGACTCCCACACCCCCACAGCGGGCGGTTTGGGTTCCCTCGCCATCGGCGCCGGTGGTCTGGATGTGGCGGTGGCGATGGCGGGCGGCTATTACTATCTAAAAGTGCCCAAGGTGCTGAATGTACGTCTTAGCGGCGCCCTCGCCCCCGGCGTAAACGCCAAGGACGTCATTCTCCGCATTCTTAAGGAAAAAACCGTAAAAGGCGGCACCGGCTATATCGTCGAGTATAGCGGCGAAGGCGTTCGCGCCCTGTCGGTCACCGACCGCGCCACCATCTGCAATATGGGCGCGGAACTGGGCGCCACCACCTCGATTTTCCCCTCCGACGAAAACACCCGCGACTTTCTGCGCCGGCACGGCAGAGAAGAACAATACGCCCCCCTCTCCGCCGACGACGACGCGGACTACGACGAGGTGCTGGAACTCGACCTCTCTACGGTGGTGCCCGCCGTGGCAAAACCCCACCTCCCCGACAAATTCGCCGAAGTCGACGAACTGGAACACACAAAGATCGACCAGGTCGCCATCGGCAGCTGCACCAACTCTTCCTATAAGGACATGATGAAAGTGGCGAAGATCCTCGAGGGCAAAAAGGTGCACGAAGACGTGAGCCTCGTCATCGCCCCGGGTAGCGCCACCATCCTCGAGGCCCTTTCGCGAAACGGAGCGCTCGCCATCATGATCGCAGCGGGGGCGCGCATCCTCGAAAGCGCCTGCGGCCCCTGCATCGGCATGGGCCAGGCGCCCAAATCCGGCGGCGTGAGTCTGCGCTCCTTTAACCGCAACTTTAAGGGCCGAAGCGGCACCAAGGACGCACAGGTATACTTGGCGGGCCCCGAAACCTGCGCCGCATCGGCGGTGCTGGGCTATATCGCCTCCCCCGACGATGTGGCGGCGCTTTCGGGCATCGAAGAACCCGAATCCTACGAACACGCCACCAACTACCTCATCTACCCCAAAGACAAGGCGGATCGGCCGAAGGAAACCGTCATGGGCCCCAATATCAAGCCCTTCCCCCCGAGTATGCCCCTCGCCGATGCCTTTACGAAAACGGTGCTCCTCAAGGCGCCGGACAATGTCACCACCGACGACATCTGCCCGTCGACGGCAAAACTCCTGCCCTACCGCTCGAATATCCCCGAACTTTCGAAATACGCCTTCTCCACCATCGACGAAGGATTTTACGAGCGCGCCAAAGAGCGCGGCGGCGGCATCGTCGTCGGCGGCGAAAACTACGGCCAGGGATCCAGCCGGGAACACGCGGCGCTCCTGCCCCTGTATTTGGGCGTAAAGGCGGTCGTCGCCAAGAGCTTTGCCCGCATCCACCGCTCCAATTTGGTGAACATGGGCATTTTACCCCTCACCTTTCGCAACCCCGAGGACTACGACCGCCTTCGCAAGGACGATGAGATCTCTATGGATTCCCTGCACGCGGCCGTAGAAACCGGCGACTTCGTCCTGCACACCCCCCACGGCGACATCGCCTTAGACGGCGAATTCAGCGCGCGGGAAAAGGCGATGCTCCTCGAGGGCGGCTACCTGAACTACACCAAAAACCATAGGGGGGAACTATGAAAACCGTAACCTTAATCCCCGGCGACGGAATCGGCCCCGAGATCGCATCGGCGGTTCGCACCGTCTTCGATGCTCTCCAAGTGCCCGTCGCATTTGAAGAAGTCCACGCCGGTGCGGCGGTCTTCGAAAAAGAAGGCGCCTACATTCCCGAATCCGTGTACGAATCGTTGGAGGCAAACCGCATCGCCCTAAAGGGCCCTATCACCACCCCCATCGGCCACGGCTTTCGCAGCCTGAATGTGCAACTGCGCAAAAAATACGATCTATACCAAAACATCCGCCCCATCAAACCCGCGGCCAATCTGCCCCTCAAATTCGACGACGTGGACATGGTCCTCTTTCGGGAAAACACCGAGGACCTCTACGCCGGCGTAGAAGAGGTCATCAGCGACGACGAGGCCCATTCCATCAAAATCATCACCGCCGACAAATCGCGCCGCATCGTAAAGGCCGCCTTCGACTACGCGACAAAATTCGGCCGCGAATCGGTCGCCGTCGTCACCAAGGCGAACATTATGAAGGCGACCGACGGCCTGTTTTTGCGCATCGCCCGCGAAGTGGCCGAGGACTACGACATCCCCCTCCGAGAAATCCTCGTCGACAACATGGCCATGCAGATGGTCATGCACCCCGCCCAATTCGACGTCGTCGTCACCGAAAACCTCTACGGCGACATCCTCTCCGACCTCGGCGCCGGCCTGATCGGCGGGTTAGGCATGATCCCCGGCGTGAACAAAGGGCACGATATGGCGATCTACGAAGCCGTGCACGGCTCCGCCCCCGACATCGCAAACAAAGGCATCGCCAATCCCACCGCCCTCCTCTTAAGCGCGTGCATGCTGCTCGAAGACATCGGCGAGCGCGACGCCGCCGAGCGCATTCGCACGGCAATCCACGACGTACTGTCCGATCCCGCCACCCGCACCCGCGACCTGGGCGGCACCCTTACGACCGCAGAATATATCGACGCACTGTTACAAAGATTGTAGGTGAATTATGTTAAATCAAAAAATGGACCACAGATTGGCGGAATACGCCGACAACATTACCAAACGCGACTACATCAACCGCCAGCTCTACGAAAAATACGACGTCAAACACGGCCTGCGTCACGCCGACGGCACCGGCGTACTGGTGGGCATCACCCGCATCGGCTACGTCAACGGCTACGAAAAAGTCGACGGCAAAAAGATCCCCGTCGAGGGCGATCTCCTCTACCGCGGCTACTCCGTGCGCGACATGGTCGACGACTTCAGGAGCAGCAATCGTTTCGGCTACGAAGAAGTCGCCTATACCCTGCTCTTCGGCAATCTCCCCACCAAAAAGGAACTCCAATTCTTTAAGGGCCTGCTGCGCGAAGAACAGGACCTGCCCCGCAACTACCTCGAAGACGTCATCCTCAAAGTGCCGGGCAAAAACGTCATGAATAAAATGATGCGCTCCGTATTGAGCCTCTACTCCTACGACGTCGACCCCGAGGGCACCTCCACCGCCAACGTACTTAGACAGTGCATCAGCCTCCTCGCCAAAATCCCCGTCATCATGGCGTACAACTACCAGGCGAAAAAACACTACATCGACGGCGAAAGCCTCGTCATCCACTATCCCGAGGGAGAACTCGCCACGGCGGAAAACATCCTACACCTGATTCGCAAAAATTCCGACTTCACCGACGCGGAAGCGAAAATCCTGGACCTTATGCTCATCCTCCACGCCGAACACGGCGGCGGGAACAACTCCACCTTCGCCACCCACGTCGTCTCCTCCTCCGGCACCGACACCTATAGCACCATCGCCACCGCCTTGGGCAGCCTCAAAGGCCCCCGCCACGGCGGCGCCAACCTCATGTGCTCCGCCATGCTCGACGACATCGCCTCCAATGTGCGCGACATCCACAATCGCGACGACATCGAAGACTATCTGCGCCGCATCATGGGCGGACAGGCCTTCGACGAAAAGGGCCTGATCTACGGCATCGGCCACGCCGTATACACCCTAAGCGACCCCCGCGCCATCATGCTCAAAGAACAGGCAAAAAAACTCGCCGACGAAAAGGGCTATGCCGATCAGTACGCCTTCGTCGAACTCGTCGAAGACATCGGCGGCAAACTCCTGCAGGAGCGCAACAAGACCGACTACCCCGTCGCCGCCAACATCGACCTCTACTCCGGACTCGTGTACCAAATGCTCGGCATCCCGAGAGATCTTTACACCCCCCTCTTCGCCACCGCCCGCATGGCCGGCTGGTGCGCCCACCGACTGGAGCAGGTACAGGACAAAAAAATCCTGCGTCCCGCTTACGTACACCTCAACTCGCATAAGAAATATCTGTCTATGGAGAATCGGTCTAAGTAAAAGTGTAAATAAAAAAGGAACCGTGCGGTTCCTTTTTTTGTGCGCAGTTTTTCGTTTGTTAGGTTGGTCGAGGAATCTCTTTCCCTACATTGGGTCTGAAAAGAAGCCGATGCCGAAACGCGCGACCACCCCTTTTGTCTTAGGCAATACAACACGCAATAGGCACCGTGCAAACCTTCGACCCGCAGTAGGCTACGGAGATGCATTCATGACCTAACAGAAATCTTCGATTTCGTCGTAGGTCAGATGCCGCGCAGTCCAAATCTTCGATTTGGCTAACGGAGCGGCCGACTCCGCCTTCGTCGTCACTCAGGATGACAAGGTTAGGGTTTCGCAATAGCTTCTGCCGAAACGCGCGACCCACCCCACTTGTCATCTTGAGCGAGGGGCGAAGCCCCGCGTCGAAAGATCTCGTTCCCTACATAAAGTCCGCAAAGAAGCCGATGCCGAAACGCGCGACCACCCCTTTTGTCTTAGGCAATACAACACGCAATAGGCACCGTGCAAACCTTCGACCCGCAATAAAATACGGAGATGCATTCATGACCTAACAGAAATCTTCGATTTCGTCGTAGGTCAGATGCCGCGCAGTCCAAATCTTCGATTTGGCTAACGGAGCGGCCGACTCCGCCTTCGGCGTCGCTCAGGATGACAAGGTTAGGGTTTCGCAATAGCTTCTGCCGGAACGCGCGACCCACCCCCACTTGTCATCTTGAGCAAGGGGCGAAGCCCCGCGTCGAAAGATCTCTTTCCCTACATAAAGTCCGCAAAGAAGCCGATGCCGAAACGCGCGACCACCCCTTTTGTCTTAGGCAATACAACACGCAATAGGCACCGTGCAAACCTTCGACCCGCAATAAAATACGGAGATGCATTCATGACCTAACAGAAATCTTCGATTTCGTCGTAGGTCAGATGCCGCGCAGTCCAAATCTTCGATTTGGCTAACGGAGCGGCCGACTCCGCCTTCGGCGTCGCTCAGGATGACAAGGTTAGGGTTTCGCAATAGCTTCTGCCGGAACGCACGACCCACCCCCACCTGTCATCTTGAGCAAGGGGCGAAGCCCCGCGTCGAAAGATCTCGTTCCCTACATAAAGTCCGCGAAGAAGCCGATGCGGAACGCACAACACCCCCTTCTTCGCCAGGCAATATAACACGCAATAGGCCACTCGAGATCCTTCGACTCCGCTGCGCTCCGCTCAGGATGACAAGGATGGGGGTGGAAATAGCATCTGCCGAAACGCACAACACCCCCTTCTTCGCCAGGCAAGGTCCTTTTCCCCACAAAAAAAGCGGCGAGGTGCCGATCCTCGCCGCTTGTTCACAAGCTCTCCCAAAACCCATACCACTCGGCCCATCCGTTCGCCGCCATGGAACGGGGACAGGTTTTCCCGCTGGCGTCGTAATGTCGCACGACGCGGGCCTTGGGCACGCCGTAAAATGCCATGAGTTCCCGCACGAGGGTGCGCGCGTGTGCCAGGGTCTTTGTCCGATCATTCCCCCGGTGCACGCAAAGTTCGATCCCGATGGAGTTGGTGTTGGTGATGCCGCGCTTCCCCCTACCGTCGCCGCAATGCCACGAAGCGTAGGCATCCTCGATAATTTGCACCACGCCCGCATCGTCTACGAAGTAGTGCGCGCTCGCCCGCCGATTGCCGCCGCCGAAGTAGCGGTAGTGCGCCAGGGCATCGGCCCCGGGGTTTTCGTTCCCGGTATCGTGAATGACGATGTAGCGCACCTTTGCGCCCCGCCGAGACATGTAGTTGTAGTGAATCAGCCGTTTATCTAAACGCATATTACCCTCCTACGCTTTCTAAAACAACAGACGCCGCAGTTTTTTGAGCGCGCGGCACTTGGTATTCGCCACGGTGGCGTATTGCAACCCCAAAAACCCCGCAATCTCAGAAATAGACAGATCCTCATAGTAAAACAGGCGAATCACGGTCTCCTCGCGCGGCGCCAGACGCCCGATGGCACGGCGCACTTCCTCGCACGCCTCGTTGAGGGCCGCCTCTTCCTCTACGTCGTCGTCAGCGGGCGTCGCATCCGCCACTTCGCCTTCGAGGGGAATCGCCTTTTGCCGCAGCCGTTTTTTCAGATCGTCCTTTAAGAAATACTCCAACTGCGTCTTAAAGTACAGGTGAAAGGGAACGCCCTTTTCCTCGTCGTAGTCCTCGATACAACGGAGCAATATCAACGCCGCCTCTTGCTCCAAATCTTCCCAATCCGGTGCAAAGGGCTGTATGCGTCTAATACAGAAACGCACATAGGGCTTTGCCTCCGTCCACAACCCCGCGACTAACTCGGCGTCGGTCGCCGTTTCGGGTACTTCCCATTCCATGTCTCCGCTCCTTTCATGCTAACAGTATAGCAGGTTCAGAACATATGTTCAATAGATGGTAAAAAAAGAGAGCGGATGGTTCCGCCCTCCCTTTAGTTCACGCTCTTCTCGATCGAGTGGCTGAGCTCCAGAATGCTTTTGTTGAGCATTTCGAGTTTGTCTTCCATGCGGAGGATCATATAGCTTGCCACCACGATGGGAAAGCCGGTGTTGGCGATCAGCGAGAGGATTTGCTCTAAGGGCATGTTACGCTTCCTCTTGGTTCAGAATGACGCGAGAGCTCACGGTAAAGATCTCGGCCTTTTTGTGGCGCACCAGCGCCGCGCGGTCGCGAAACACTTCGCTTTGGATGATGGCATTGACCGCGGTCGTCACATCCTCGGCGGTGAGATCCGCCTTGGGGTCGTCTACCCGCAAGGTCATGGACTTGTCGTCCGCGTCCGCAAAACTCATATTCAGATACGTTTTTTCCATCCCTTACCTCCTTATGCCAATCGCTCGGTGGTGATCGCTTCGACGTAGATGACCTCTTTTTCAGAGAGCGTGTTCAGCGCTTCCGCCACCTGTTGCATATTTTCGTTGGTCGCCTCGGCGCGCACGCCGTAATAGGTCTTGCTGCGCGTCTTTTGCTTGCCGTCTTCGCCTACGCCCGCGTCGTGGGTCAGGCGCAACGCTTTTTTTACACTTGCCATAATATTCTCCTTTTCTCATTCCGCGCCGCCGAAGGGAGGCGACGCTGCGTCTTTCTTGCCCCTTCATACATGTAATAGAATAAGGGCGCGTTTTTTACCTATGGAAATGGGAAAAAGTTCGAGAAAATTTTTGGGGATTGGGGTGGAAGAGGTCTGCAACGAATTTTGGGCAATAAAAAACCCGCGTTTTTCAACGCGAGTTTTTTGTTCTAGATGCTTACTTTTGAAGTTCAAGAGTAAGCATCTAGAACAATTTCATTGTACTTGTCAATCTTCGTTTGAAGATATCCAGCATTCTTCTTTACGTTATCCATCGCTTTTTGCTCTGCATTCAAAGCGTTGTATGCTCTAATTGCGTCTTCGAGTTTAGCTTTGAATTCTGCAGATTCTTTAAAGGCAGGATCGTCAACAAGCGGTTTTGCAACAGCTTGATATGCCTTATTCCAAGTAGTCAAAGCAGTCTTGGTAACGTTGTTGATCTTAACGATTTCGCCAACAGCGTTATCGTTATTGATCTTTTCGATTACGAATTCAATTACATCGCCTGCTTCAACATCATACTTATCGAGGTCCAATCTGGTAACGAAAGGAGTTTCGTTCTTGGAGTAACTGTTGTCACCATCTTTGACGTTGACAAGAACAGTTGCCAAGTGGCTATTTTCTCTATCGATGGTATCTACATATACACCTTCGATAGTTTTAGAGGACTTCGCATTTTCTGTGTTATTCAACATATCGCCACGAAGGGAGTCGGTGTCAGGAACTACCGAGATGATGGCTAACTTTCTGTTCGTGTCATCGGTAGGCAGTACTTGTACCTTAGCGCCCTTTACAATTTCGTTGCGGAAGAAGGTCTTCGCATTGATGGAAAGGTCGAAACTGTTTACCCAACCGTCCTTGTCTTTAAGAACGATAGAGTTAGCTTTTGCCATTTCTACACCCTTAGTGGTTTTACCGTTTTCTACTAGTTGAAGATCTTCTACTTGGTAGATCGGATCTTCCTTGTAGTTGATAAGAACCGCTTTGCCTTTGAATTCACCATCACGATATCTCATATTAATGACATCGTAAGGATTCAACTTATAGTTGTAAGGCCAAGCATCAGTCACATTGCGAAGATCAACTTGCTTTACATCAGTCGAAGTAAGTCCGGGAAGTTGATAACTAAGCATAAAGTCAGCGTTAGATACAGGCTTAGCAACACGCACGATGTCCTTATCTGCCTGATCCTTAATGCTGTTGAACACTACGATCTTTGCTTCATACACATTGGATTTCGGCAGTACTTCATACGCGAGGTATACCTTTTCGGTCTTGTCGCCGAGGTACTTAGCTGCAGCAGCTTTGTCCTTAACTTGGGTAAGAACGCCGTTTTCGTAGTCAGCTACATAGTAAACGGTATTATCGGTGGTCTCGAAAGTCATCGAAGCGTCTCCATTTTGAGGAGTAAAACGAATCTTATCGAGTTTGTCTGCACCATCAACCTTCAATTCAACGTCTTTAACGCCGTTGATGAAGTTGCTTTGTTCTTGCTTGAGAGTCTTGTTACCCAGATCAACCCATGCCAATTCGGGGTTTTGAATTCCCTTAACGGGGTTACCCATTTCGATAATGTGGGTTACATTGCCGTCTTTGTCAGAAAGAACACGTACCAAGGAACCTACATAGTAGTTGTGTCTTTCAGCAATGTTTTCCAACCAGAGAACCGGAGTTCTATTCAGCAGGGAAACAAATACGGTTTCGTTGGTAACCTTGAATTTCTTTTCGAAATCGCCTTGGTTGAGAACCAAATCATAGTTTACGGATTTCTTGCTGATGATGCCGCGGGTTTCGTTGGTGGGAACCGGCTTAACGTCTCTCAGTTTGTAGAATGCATTGTAGATCATTGCAAATGCATCGCTACGGGGAGCCTTAGCGTGTTCGTCAGCAACGCTTACGCCGTCCAAGATACCTTCTTGTGCAGCCCATCTCATCCAGGTGGATGCCCAGTCTCTGTTCGCCTTGTATGCCATGTCTTTGGTCAGGTCTTTCTTGACCATAACTACGAGCATCTTAGCGAGTTCCGCGTAGCTAACTTCTCTTTGGGGACGGAAGGTGCCGTCTTCGTTGTAGCCTTCGATAAAGGGAAGACCGTTAGCGGGGGAGGACTTGCTTGCGCCTACGGAGATGTAGCCGTTTACGATAGAATCAACGGTTACGTCCGGGAAGGGGCGGTAAAGTCCTTGCAGTTTTGCTGCCAAGTCTTGTTCGCCGATAGCGTATACAAGCATCTTAGCGACTGCGTCTCTGCGGATCGGACTGTCAAGGTCCATGTTTCCGGTTGCTTTGCCTTCGTCGTCTGCCAAACCAATGACAATCTTGTTATCGATAAGCCATTGAACCTTTTGGTTGGTAGAAGTCAGTTTGGGAACTTCCTTCTTATCCGTAGCGGCAGCCGCAAAGACGTTTCCGAAGGTGCCGAGTACCATGACTAGTGCTAGTACAAGGCTAAGAAATTTCTTTTTCATCTTGTCTTACGACCTCCTTATGAATTTTCAGATTCTCCCAGGCATATTCCTGTGAATCTTACTACATTATACCATCGAGTACCTTCGCCTTCAAGTTCGAAGTCGATGGGGATCTCATAGTCGGGGCCCGAAATTTTCGGGCTCTGTCCCGTCCTATGGTAATTTCATTATACACGATTGTATTATTTAGTAAAATTACAGTTTAATGACACCATTTTTGTCGCGCGGCGGTATTTTTACCGATTTTTGGCTTTTGTAGCGGTGGGGTTGTGGAATGGGTGGGGTTGGGGGTGGATGCGGAGGGAGGGGATTGTCGTTCTGAGTGCGGGGCGAGGCCGAAACGCGCGACGGTATCTTCTGTATCGGGCGATATGTCACGAAGTATGTACCATGCAAGCAGTCGACCCGCAATAGCTTACGGAGATCCATTCGACTACGCTTCGCTCCGCTCAGGATGACAGGGATATTAAACGCAATAGCAGAGTGGGGTATCACGCCTTGCCGTGACCCTCCCCCACCTGTCATCTTGAGCAAGGGGCGAAGCCCCGCGTCGAAAGATCTCTTTCCCCATGTAAAGTCCGCAAAGAAGCCGGTGCCAAAACGCGCGATGACTCCTTCTGTTTCTGGCACTAAGACACGCAATAGGCAACGTGCGACCTTTTAACCCGCAGTAGCTTACGGAGATCCATTCGACTACGCTTCGCTCCGCTCAGGATGACAAAAATAAATTGGCAATAGCATTCAAAAGATCCGACTTCCCCGCAAAAGCTATGCTCAGGATGACAAGGTTTTTGTCTGCCCCATTGTCATTCTAAGTGCGCCAAATGGGTACAATGGCATTGCCGGATAATTTTGCACTTTAACCCAAGAAAGAGGTGTATATGCGAGATTATTTTGTCTATATTCTAAGCAACAAAACGGACAGTACGTTATACATAGGGGTTACCAATGATTTGTTGCGACGGGTATGGGAACACAAGGAGAAGTCGGTTGCCGGGTTTACGGCGAAATATAATGTCAATAAGCTGGTGTATTACGAGGTGGCGGGGGATGTGGATGTGGCGATCGCTCGCGAAAAGCAGTTGAAGGGATGGAACCGGCGAAAGAAAGAGGCCTTGATTGATGCGATGAATCCAGAGCGAGAGGATTTATGGGAGAGTATTTTGTGAGGGAAAGAGGCGGTATAGGTATGGGTTATGTTTTGGAGTGGTGAAACACGCAATAGGCACCGTGCAAGCAGTAGACCCGCAATAGCCAACTTGAGATCCGTTCGACTCCGCTGCGCTCCGCTCAGGATGACAAGGTTGGATTTCGCAATAGCTTCTGCCGGAACGCACGACCCGCCCTATTGTCATTCTGAGCGAGGAACCCCGTTCCGAGTCGAAGAATCTCTTTCCCCATGTAAAGTCCGCAAAGAAGCCGGTGCCAAAACGCGCGATGGCTCCTTCTGTTTCTGGCACTAAGACACGCAATAGGCAACGTGCGACCTTTTAACCCGCAGTAGCTTACGGAGATCCATTCGACTTCGCTGCGCTCCGCTCAGGATGACAGGAATATTAAACGCAATAGCAGAGTGGGGTATCACGCCTTGACGTGACCCTCCCCCACCTGTCATCTTGAGCAAGGGGCGAAGCCCCGCGTCGAAAGATCTCTTTCTCTATGTAAAGTCCGCTAAGAAGCCGGTGCCGAAACGCGCGGCGGTCCTTCTGTGTCAGGCAATACGTCACGCAATAGGCACCGTGCAACCTTTCAACCCGCAATAGCTTACGGA
Source organism: Aedoeadaptatus ivorii (assembly GCF_030815095.1). Lineage (NCBI taxonomy): Bacteria > Bacillati > Bacillota > Tissierellia > Tissierellales > Peptoniphilaceae > Aedoeadaptatus > Aedoeadaptatus ivorii. The sequence goes on along the minus strand of NZ_JAUSWF010000007.1, from coordinate 3,598 downwards.
GATCCATTCGACTCGAAGCACAGCTTCTCGCTCAGGATGACAGGAATATTAAACGCAATAGCAGAGTGGGGTATCACGCCTTGCCGTGACCCTCCCCCACCTGTCATCTTGAGCAAGGGGCGAAGCCCCGCGTCGAAAGATCTCTTTCCCCATGTAAAGTCCGCAGAGAAGCCGGTGCCGAAACGCGCGGCGGTATCTTCTGTATCGGGCGATATGTCACGAAGTATGTACCATGCAAGCAGTCGACCCGCAATAGCAGGCTCGAGATCCGTTCGACTCGAAGCACAGCTTCTCGCTCAGGATGACAGGGATATTAAACGCAATAGCAGAGTGGGGTATCACGCCTTGACGTTACCCTCCCCCTATTGTCATCTTGAGCAAGGGGCGAAGCCCCGCGTCGAAAGATCTCTTTCTCTATGTAAAGTTCGCAAAGAAGCCGGTGTCGGGACGCTCGGCGGTCCTTCTGTTTCTGGCACTAAGACACGCAATAGGCACCGTGCGACCTTTCAACCCGCAATAGCTTACGGAGATCCATTCGACTTCGCTGCGCTCCGCTCAGGATGACAAAAATACTAAACGCCATAGCTTCTGCCGGAACGCACGACTCTCCCCACTATTCCTCCCGAAAGTCCCGCACGATCTCTTCTGCCGCATCGCGTATGCGCACGTTGTGCACGATGACGTCTTTAGAGGCGTCGTAGATGTGTTTTCTCTCTTGCCAGAGTTTTTCGACGGCTTGGAGCCCACCGGCGGAAAGGGGCCGCCCGTCGGAGGAAAGTTCTTCCAGGGGCCGGCGCAGCCAATAGACTTTACCCCCTTTCCGCAGGGCTTCTACGTTTTCGGGATCGAGCACGCTGCCGCCGCCGGTGGCGATGACGACGCCCCGCGCCTTGGCGGCGATGTGCACTTTTTCTTTTTCGATGGCGCGAAATCCCGCTTCGCCCCGTTCGGCGAAGATGGCGGGGATGTCGCCATGGGTTTTTACGATTTCCTCGTCGATGTCGATGACGGGTATGTGATACAGGCGTCCGATTTCGCGGGCGATGGTGGTTTTGCCCACGCCGGGCATGCCGATGATGACGATGTTTTGTTTCATAGTTCTCCTCTTACCAATGCGATTTCGTCCAAGATCACGAGGGCACTCATCGCTTCGAGTGCGACGGGTATGCGCAAGACGATAGCGGTGTCGTGGCGGCCTGTGGCGGCGAATGAGATTTCTTTGCCGCTTCGGTCGACGGTGTTCTGTTCTTTTCCGATGGTGGGGGTGGGTTTTACGGCGATGTGGGCGACGATGTCGGATCCGGTGGCGATGCCGCCGAGGATGCCGCCGGCGTGGTTGGTTTCGGTGACAACGGCGCCGCCTTTGATCCGAAAGGGGTCGTTGTTCTCGGATCCCTTTTTATTGGCCGCGTCGAATCCCGCGCCGAAGGAAACGCCTTTTACGGCGCCCAAGGCAAAGTAGGCGGCCGATAAGCCAGATTCGAGTCCGCGAAAGCGCGGGCCGCCGATGCCGGCGGGAACGCCCGCTATACAGAGGTCGACGATGCCGCCGAGGGAGTCTTTTTCGGCTTTAGCGCGCGCCAGGGCCGCTTGTATCTCTTTGGGATCGGATTTTCCACCGACTGCGGCGACGTTCGATGTGACGGTAACGCCGAGGGGCTTCAAGATGTCTTTCAATATGGCGCCCGCCGCGACGAGGGGGGCGGTCAGCCGGCCGGAAAAATGGCCGCCGCCCCGGGGGTCTTCTGCCCCTCGGTATTTGATGTGGGCGGTGTAGTCGGTATGACCCGGGCGAAAGGGCATGTCTGTATAGTCGTCGGGCCGGGGATCGAGATTGGGCACCCAAATGGCGAGGGGCATGCCGGTGGTGTGCCCCCGATAGATGCCGGAGAGGATTTCCCACGGGTCGGGTTCTTTTCTGGGGGTTCCGTAGGCGCCGGGTTTTCGGTGCGCCATTTCGCGGTCTATGGCGGCGGGATTTATGCGATGGCCCGGGGGCAGGCCGGTTATGAGGGCGCCCACGCCTTTGCCGTGGCTCTCGCCGAAAACGGTGAGTTGCATTTTTCTTCCTATATAGTACATGGTTTTCCTCCCAATCGGCGTACGGCATCGAAGAAGCCGGGCCAGCTTTTGTCTACGGCTTCGGCGCCGCGTATGACGACGGCGCCATCTGCGGCGGTAGAGGCCATGGCGGCGGAAAAGGCGATGCGGTGATCGCCCCGCGCATCGACGGTGCCGCCCCGCAATGTGCCCGGGCGGACGGTGAATATGCCGTCTGTGTAGTCGCAGTCGATGCCCAATGCGCCGAGGAGATCGGCGGTGGTGCGAATGCGGTCGCTCTCTTTTTTTCGCAGTCGCTCTATGCCATAAAATTTGCCCCCGAAGCGCGATGCGACGACGGCCAGCGGCGGAAAGAGGTCGGGGTGGTCGGTCAGATCGATGGCGCCGCCCGTGCGGAGGGTTTCGATATATTCGCCCACGGCGCGGTCGCCCTGCAGGCTGTCTGTCTGTATGTTTTGTACCCGCACAGAGGAGCCGAGAGCGTTGGCGCCGTAAAAGTATGCCGCCTGGGACCAATCGCCTTCTATTTTTGCCTCGATTTTTTGTAGGGGCGCATCGCCCACGATATAGCCGCCGGGGACGGTTTGTATGGCGCCGCCCGCGCGGCGGATCATTTCGGCGGTCATGACGATATAGGGACGGGATACGGGCCGCTTTATTTCTACCGCGACCTCCCCCGGCATGGCGAGTGCGGCCAATAGGAAGCCGCTCGCAAACTGCGCGGTTTGTGATGCGTCGACGGTGATTTTTCGAAGGCGCAAGGGGCCGCGGGCGGTGAGGGGAAGGCCTGTGCCTTCTACCGCTACGCCCGCTTCGGCGAGGGTGCGGAGGCCGGCTTCCCCGAGCCTTTGGCCGAGGCGCGCACTTCCCGTAAACACGGCGGTCTGTGCCAGGGCCGGGGCGATGGCGAGGAAAAAGCGGAGGGTGGTGGCGCTTTCGTCGACGTCGATGACGGCGGTCTTTACGGTGCGGGCGGCGCCGATATGTATGCGGTTGCGGTCTTGGTGGATGTCCGCCCCCAATGCCGATACGGCGCGAATGGTGGCGGCGACATCGCGCGAGATTTCGTCGAGTTCGACCACGCCCCCTTGCGGCGAGAGCGCGGCGAGGGCGATGTGGCGGTGCGCCAGGGATTTTGACGGCGGCACGGATACGGCGCCCTGCCACCGCCGGGGTGCAAGGTGTATGTTCACGGCTTTCCTCCTCTTAGGGTATTGTATAGGAAATGGCGGTTGTGGGGTATGGGGTTTTGCGAAGCGCGCAACACGTTCTCATGTTTCGGGCAAAAGGACGCGCAATCAGCATTGTGCAAGCGGTCAACCTGCAATAGCTTACTGGAGACCCGTTCGACTCCGCCTTCGGCTCCGCTCAGGGTGACAAAGTTAGGGTTTCGCAATAGCCTGTGCCGGAACGCATAACCGCCCCCATTGTCATCCTGAGCAAGGGTAGCTGGTATAATGATTTTAGACACGGCCTTAGTTACCTCAGCAAAGGAGGAGACATATGTCGAAAGAAAGCAGAAGAGTTTTCACAAAAG
>NZ_JAUSWF010000006.1:0-137838 GCF_030815095.1 Aedoeadaptatus ivorii | reverse complement strand
GCAATCGTTCCGTTCTCGCCCGCACTGAAGGTAACGGATACGTAGTTTTCCGGTACGTTCGGTTTGGCTTCGCCGGGTTTCTGCGCCACGACGTCGGCTGTCAATACATATTTCGCGATATGATTTACTGAAGACGGATAAGAATCTTGAATCGGGTAAGACCACTTACTAAAGGCGTAGCCGGGATTGGGAATTACAGTGGGTGCTTTTATTTGTACATTCTTCGCTAACGGATTTACCCAATAGATGCTAATTTCACCTTCGGGTATGCTCCCGTCTTTATCCGCCGAAAACTTGACGCGCACATAGTTCTTCGGAACATTCGGGCTTTCATCACCCAATTGTGGAACAACATCGGCCGTCAATACATATTTCGCAACAAATTCCCGATTGGATTCCAATTTCTCGGTATCTGCAGGCAATGTCGGTTCCCACCGATCAAATCTCTGCGTATCGTCTTTGTACTGTGCCTCGGGAACCGCTACGCCGGCTTTCACGGCATCTGCCCAGGTCGTACCCTCTTTAACGTCATACGCTTTTTGCACCCCGAGATCGGTATCCGGGAATTGTCCGTCTTGGGTCGGATCAAAGGCTATACGCACATAGCCGGCCGGTGCTTTCAATTTCGGATCGGCTTCGTAGGCGGTGCGGTTTTCTTTGTACTGAGCGGTATAGGTTTGAGCCGCTACCGTATCCCCATCCGCAGGAAACGACGGATCCCATTTTTCAAAAACTTTGCTATCGTCTTTGTACTGCGCCTCGGGAACCGCTACGCCGGCTTTCACGGCATCTGCCCAGGTCGTACCTTCTTTGACGTCAAAGACGGTTTTCTCTCCCAAATTCGCCTCTGCAAATTTGCCCTCTGCCGTCGGGTCGAAGGTTATGCGAACGTAGCCCTCAGGCGCGTAGCTGGTCTCGCCGGAAGGGGAAGTTACATCCCGTTGTCTTCTGAGCTTGAGGGTTCCGCCTTCTTTATAATTGTATTCAGTGATAACTTTGTATTTTTCTTCTCCGACGGTAATGATTCGGTTCCCATCTGTACTTTCACCGTCGACTTTTAGGGTAACCGATTTGGGATCAAAGTCTCCTCCAAAGTTCTCTTCCTCCAAAGCAAACGCATCATCTGCTATCAGATTGATTTCCCCCATAGTGTCCAAGCTGAATTCCGCGATCGGTTTCTCAACTGTCGCCAATTTGACAGTACCCGATACGCCCTCGGGCTTGGGAATATTCGTTCCGTATTCATTTTCCCAAATCACATCGATTACAGGACTGACGATCTCATGAACCTCAAAGACGAGTCTATAGCGCCCCTCCGCCTGTTGCGAAGTTCCATCATAGCTAAGACGCGCACGAACTTCATAATTGGTGATTGGATCGATAGCAACATTTGGCTGAATATCTTCAAAACCCTGGACTTCCTGTGTCTCGATCACGGCTTCGTTTGTTCTTTTGCTTTTGCTAAATCCGAAAGAACCGACAGGATTTATTCGTTTGGTCTTTGCATTAATCCATTCAAGATCCGCCGTAAATTCATTGTCAGTAAATACAGACCAGTCAAAGTGATTCGAACCAAGCCCATAAACCTGTACCTCTAAGTCCAAATTCATGACATAGGTCTCCCCTACGGCACCCACTGCCGAAGGAATGGTCTCGTCAGACATCCCCAGTCCGTTGTCGCTCGGCAACAGCGCAGAGAATAACGCCATTTTTCCGGTATTCTCTGCGGCGGACCTATCCGTTTTCTCTAGTTTTTCAATGGCGGTTGCGACGTCAAAGACTTCGCGACCCCCTTCGATCTTGCTTTCTACCTCTACGGCATTCGGTTGTGCAGTATCTTCTTGCGCGGCAAAGGCCAGCTGAAAGCACCCGAACACCATGGTGAGGGCAAGAAGCAGAGAAAGCCACTTTTTATAAAGCATAGTAACCTCCTAAGGTATAAAACGATAGCTTTCGAACTCTTAACGAACTAACAGTATTCTCTCCGGCGCCTGAACGGCTCCTCGAGAAGCAATGATTTCTATAAGATCTCCCCGCTCCAGCTTTTGGTGCAACGCCACTTTCAAAGGCATGGTCTTGCCATTCTCTACATCTACGACAATGCGGTAGATCTCCTCTTCATTACGGTGGACGATGATTTGGAGCTTCTCGGCATCTACGGCGGAAAACGATAGGTAGTCTTTCCTTGCTCTCGGCTGCGAAATGGTATAGCTCGGCGTCTTATCTGCATATTGGTAGGGTACATCGAAAGAAGTTTCGTTATTCAATCGGTCCTTTGCCACGATTCGGATCTTCGGATTCGCGCTGGCAGAATCCGCCGATCGAGGAATCGTCCGGGGGAAGTCGAGGACGTATCCGCCCTGTGCGTCGGGATTGAGCTGATAGATGGCGGGGATATATTCGGTGTTCTCCTCGCCCACCAAGATTTTGACGCCTTCAAAGGGGGCGAGGCTGTCGTCAAATTTCGCCTTGAGGTCGATAAACATACCGTATCCGCCGTCGATAGCAGAGGCATCGGCAATCTTGGGTCCGGCCAGGTCCAACCGAATGGATTCGTCCGAGATCGTGGGGAGTTTGTCCGGTTCTCTGGAGAGGATGCGAATTTCCTGTCCATCGGTCAGCAATTCCTTAGGTACGCGGAATTCTACGACAGGGTTGTCGGAATCGAAGGGTACCGCGATTTCTTTTCCTTCGTGCAAGATGGGATTGCCATCTTTGTCGGCGAGAACATACTCCGTGCCGATGACGGGCAGGGAAATGCCGGTGGTGGGACGGAGCGCCGTGATGACGGCATTGTTGTCTTGGTTGGGCTTTTGTTCCATCTCGATAACGGCGCCGGATTTTTCCTTTTCGCGCACGGTCTGGTAGGCGTATTCGGATTGGGTGGTCGCATCGCCGTCGACGCCGTAATGGTAGCGCACCGCCACCTCTTGGCCGGCGACGAATTCGCTTCCGTCTGCCTTTGTGATGCCGATGATGCCGGCGGCGGGGTCATAGTTGAGATCGAAGCCCTTTTGCGCCCCGTCGGGCACCCGTTGTACCCAGGTATCGCCGAATTTTTCGAAAGTCACGGTGGTACCGGGATCCGAAGCGTTCGCTTTCACGATCAAGTCGATGGTGGTGATCTCATCGGATACTGTGTCTTTTAAGGTGATGGCCGTGTCGCCATCGGTCATCTCTTCGATAATCGGCGCCGCGGCTTTGAGTTTGGTGTTGGTAACGGAGAAGGAATACTTCGTAAGAATCGATTGTTCACCCGTCTCGGTATTCGCAAAGTCGGCGGCGCGGCTGGTGGCACCGGAGAAGGTGTCGATCTGCCCGGCTTCGTCGGTGTTGCGGAATACCTGTTTTTTGGTATAGGTTTCGGGGCTGTCGGGGTTCGGCCCGATGGCGATTCCCAGGCTCGACCAGTTCTGATCGAAGTTATAATAGGCGTCGGCATTCTGTGTGGGATCGCCGTCCGTATGGGGAAGCTCGGCGATGACATAGGATAGTCGGTCGCCGTGGTAGTCGTAGCCCGGCACTTCCCACACCAGGTCTTGGGCGGGGTTCGGCGAGGTCTTGGGCGCATATACCTTCAAGATCGCCTCTTTCGGCGTGCCGGTCTTTGCTATATCCGCAGCAGCCTTGCCGCCGTATACCTTCTTGTCGTTTTCCAATGCGCCTTCCGGCGTGTAATACGCCGCCATTTCGCTTACGGTGGGGTTGTCGGAAGCGCTGATCGCGGTACGGTACAGCAGTCCCACACGAATCGGCGCGCCCGCGGCCGGGTCCACGCCTTCGCCGGCGTAGGTTTTGGAGGCGTCGATCTTTACATAGGGCGCATAGTGGCCGTATAGGTCGATGGTCGTGCCGTTATAGGCCTTCAAATCCGTGCCGAAGTTGATGGTCGTGCCGTCCAAAATTCGTCGACCGGATTCTGTGGCCTGTGCAGCAGTGATATCTAACAGATGATTTCCATCCGCGGTAACGACGGGGGCGTTGTAATCGACGGCGGTATCATTCTGTTTGGCGGTCCAACCGAGGAAGCTCTTTTGGGAGACGATAAAGTCTTCGAGTTCGTTATTGGCATTATCGTAGGCATAAGGCAGCCGCACTTTCCCGCCGTCGCGCAAAAAGATTTCTTTGGTGACGGGGATGTCGTAGACGACGGTATCCCCTACAAAGGCATTTCGGTGCAGACGAATGGTAAAGCCGGATCCGTAAACGGCATAGACCGTCCGTTCATGGTCGATGGGAGAAGTGGCGGTAAATCTGTATACCGTTCCGTTGTCGACTTGTTGCCAGTCTTCGATTTTCTCCACGGTGGGTGCCTTCCGGAAGGCTTCGATTTCTTCGACAGTGCTCAATTTTTTGGTGGACCAACCGAGGAATTGATTGTCTTCGTCGAGCGTCGGTTCGCCGGGGAATTTTCTTAGGGCTAGGGCATCACCGGTAAGCTCTTTGCCTTCGTGGTCCTTCATGGTAATGTCTCCCGTAAAACCCGAAGGCACATAGGCGGGGTTGGCGACGCCGGTATTCGGATCAAAGGAATAGTTCTCGTTCAGGGGCGCGATCTTTTTTACCGACGCCTTGCTGCCGCCCAAAGACCCGCCGTTTAGATCAAATGTCACACGCGATTGTACCTGTTCCACTACGGCATCGGCGGGGATGCTGGATTGGCGATAGTTCTTAAATGCGATCGGCATATCCTTTTTCAGGGGAATGGGCCCTTTGCCCTCGCTATTGGTGCTGTTGATCACAGAAAACGCGTATCCGTCTTTGTCCGTGCCGTTAATATTTTGCACATAGGCCGTATCGCCGGATGTCTGCCGGTAGACGACGTCGTTGTATCTGGCGACGACCTCCATAAAGGGCGCCGCCGTGTAGCCGGTAAAGACCTCGGTTTCTCCGGTAAAGATCTCGTCGATCTTGGGCAGCACTTTTGTCTTGGTAAAAATCAGCGCGGAGGTCTTCCAGGAGCGGTCGATGATCACTTCATTGGTCGCGTCGCGCTTGGTCGCATTGAGCGCAAATTCCCGCCCGCCCAGACTGATTTTGGAGGCGGAAATGTCGGTCTTGGTGTCGTTGACATACACGGTGATGGGCGTTCCCCGCTTCAGCGTCATGCCCTCGGGCAGGCGAACACGGTAGTTATCGGACTTTCCGTTGAGCAGATTGTCGTAGGTCAATAGCTCAAAGGCGGAGTCCGTCGTGCCCTTCGAAACATATTCGTAGCCGTTATAGGTATAGTACATCGGATTTTTGTCGCCGATCTTTAGATTCAGCCCGGTATTTTTTGGCAGACCCGCGGGCGTAGAGAGCTTGATCAGATCGTTCTTTGCAATCGTCACATCCTCCGGCACCGTAAAGGTATATTGCGACCACGTGGCGCCACCGGTTGCGGAATCGATGGTCGATGCCACCGTCTCGGTGCGCACGAGGAAATTGCGCAGGTATTCGTCTTTGGCGAACATCTCGTTTACTTTTTCGGTATCGAGGTGATACTCAAAGCAGGTATAGAAGGGAATGTCGGAAAGGAGCGCCCCGTGAATCAAATAATCCCGATAGGTGGGAACGGAGATGCGCTTTTCGCCGTCTCGCGTCCGAAATCCCGATTCGCCGAACAGCACATAGGGGTTCCCAGCTTCCGTCTTGTTAAAGTCGCTCATCTTGATCTTGGTATACTTCTTCGCGTCCGTAAAGAACGGCCGGTAATCGTAATACGTAATATATACCTGCCCCACATTTTTGTCCGCATCCTCTTTTAACAGGTCCACGAACCGAGCATCGTACATTTGCTTTAAGCCGATCTGGCCGAAGTTCGTCGTCAAGGAGTCGTGTTTGCGGTACCCGTAAAAAATCCGCAGCTTTCCCGTCGAGGGATTGTAGTTCATAATCGTGTTGGTGCCGAGTAGCTTATCGGAAACCTTGTTCCGATAGTTGTCGGGGATCGAATCGCTCTGAAATTTCGAGAGCATCGGCACCACGGTCGAAACGGTGTTGGTATTATAGGAAGTTTCCTTTCCCGATTGGAAGGAAAAGACTTCATTGCCCGCTCCGTTCATCACCCGCATCTGAACCAGCAGGTCGTCTTTTATGTCGGCTTGGATGGTCTCCATGCTACTCCCTGCATTCAGCACGATTTCCATGGGATAATAGCGATTGTAGGGCAAAACGCCGTTCGCCGTCAGATTGGCGCCGCCTTCTACGGTGATCTTCTTTTCGTTGTTCCGCCCGGTATCCTGCAACGGGAGCGGCACATTGTTGCCGTTTCGAATATAGGATCGGGACCAGTCGATCATCGGGAACAACCGCGCGTCAAAGTGAAAGTTCAGCGTCTTCCAGACGGTAGAGCCCGCCTTCATATTTTGGCGCACCGCAAAGCGCAGCACCGTGCGTCCGTCTGCGTTGACATACGACCCGTCGAAATGGATCTCGTGCAGCGGCCATGGCTCCGATGTGGATACGTCGCGGTTGCGCGCGCCGCCGGGAAGCGACCACACATTGTTCTCTGTCGTGTCCGGGCGTTCCTCCCAATTGGGCGCCTCTATGGCTGCGAATACGTTTGCAGGAATAATGCTCAATAGCATTGCAAACGCCAGCAATAGCGCCGGAAATTTTGCCTTCAAAAATTGCATATCTACCTCCTATTCAAATACCGAAAATGGGATCACTCGCACGAACGAAGCCGCACTTTTTTACGATAAAGTGCAGTACTCTCGATTTTTCGCATACTCTCCTATATTCATATATACCACATATTCATTAGAATTTATGCTATATTACATGTTCCTTACGAATTTTTCACTATTTTTAGATTCAATCGCCGGCTTGCCATCCTATTCCTAGAAATTCTATCTTGCAAAAAATTTCTCCACCATAATTTATGAGAACGATTTTATCATTCCCGTGAAAAATGCCGAGCGAAACCGCCCAGCATATACATAGCCTCAAGTCCCCAACGAAAAGATCACCACCATGGTGAGCACCATAGCAAGGATGGTGCACAGAAAGGTCGCTATCAGATAAGGCAAGAATTTCAACCGCAGATGCTTTTGCACGCTCATTAGCATCAATCCACCCACGGGGGAATAAATAGAACAAAAAAAGAAATAGACAAGCATTAAATCTCCCTCTGTCTTGGCCAAATACATCAATACGGCGAAGGACATCAGTAGTACCGCCATGGAATGTTTTAGAAAGGCTTTAAATTGCATGGCCACCCCCTACGATATATATTCCCTTTTTGCGGAAAATGGATCGCATCGTTAAAAAAACCGCCCCGAGCGCGCACCCGGGCCGGTTTTTACTCCGATTCCTCTTACTCTTCGATGGCATTGGCGAGGCAGGCGATCATCGCCTCTTTGGCGGCTTCTTCCGCGTGTTCGGGCACCGCGCCGGAAATGGCGTGGGACACGCCGTCGGGCCCCACGGCAAATACCTCGGGGCACAGACGCTGGCACAGCCCGCAGCCGATGCCGTTTTCGTTTACGCGATATTTGCATGGCGCGGCTACTGATCGGACGGTTTGACGACGATCAAGAGCATCTTAAACCGCGCTTTGGCGCGCACGGCGTGGGGATGCCCCGCCGGCATCAAAATGGCGTCGCCTTCTTCTACCACAGACGCTTCGCCGTCGATGGCAATTTCGCCCGTGCCGTCCAGGCAGAGCACCAAGGCGTCGCCGTCGGAGACGTGGGTCGAAATCTCTTCGCCGACATCGAAGGAAAATAAAGTGAGGGAGATGCCGTCGTTTTGGGCGATGGTCTTCGAAACCACCTGCCCTTCTTGGTAGCTGACCTGCTCCTTTAGGGAGAGGGCGGTCGCTTTTTCTATATTTTTCATGATTTCGTGCATACCAAAACCTCCTTGCACTCGAAACACTTGTCTTCATTTACAAATCTTACTATACTGAATGGGAAAAGTATGTTGTTCTAACAACGGAAAGGGAGAAAAGATGGACACCGCATTTTTAACCGAAACCGAACTCTTTGCCGGCATTCGCCCGGACGAAATGGACCGGCTGCTTGTGTGCCTCTCCGCCACGCGGCGGCAGTATAAAAAAGGCGATACGATTTTTTCCGCCGACACGCGGCTGACGGAGATCGGCCTGGTGCTCACGGGGAGCGTGCACGTGATCATAAACTATTTTTGGGGCGACGCCAATATTTTCGGCCACGTGGAAGAAGGCGAGATCTTCGGTGAGGCCTATGCCGCCCTGCACAAAGAAACCCTGACCGAAGTGGTGGCGGCGGAAGACGCCGAGATTCTGTTTTTGAATATGCACAAAATTCTCACCACTTGCGAGCAGTCCTGCGCCTTTCACCACCGGCTGATCTACAATATCGTCGGCATCTCCGCCCGCAAAAACCTCGCACTCTCCGCCCGCATGGTGCATATCGCGCCCAAGTCGATCCGCGACCGCGTGTTCGCCTATCTTTCGCAGCAGGCGCTCGAGGCGAGCGATCGCGAGTTTTCGATTCCCTTTTCGCGCCAAGAACTCGCCGATTACCTGGGCGTCAACCGCTCCGCCCTCTCGGCGGAACTCTCCCGCATGCAAAAGGACGGAAAGATCGCCTTTCACAAAAATCGCTTTCGTCTGCTCGAAGGCCCCGCGCCCTACTAGGCGGGCGTTGTTCCCCCTTTGCGGAGAGGGCGCGCTTCGTCGTCGGTGAGATCGCGAACGGTCTCCATAGTACCCAGATAGCGATCGCCGTCGCGCACGGCCATATAGCGCACTTCGACCTTGCGACCGGCCTTTTCGGTGCGCACGGTCACCTCGTCCTTGGCCCCGCTCTTAAAATCGGCGATCATTTTGCGCACCACCGGCTCGATTTTGGGCGGGTGGCAACTATACACCGATCGGCCCAGCGCCATCGATGGGCGGTGGAAAATCTTGGGGCCGTCGTTAAAATAGCGGTTCGTGTCCTCGGCATCGATAAAAGTGATCTCGAGGGGCAGGGTGTTGAGCAGCGCAGAAATCTCTTCGGGCTTCACGGAACCGCCGGAAAGAGCGATGCGCCCGCCGGTATCGGGCGCGTTTTTCGGCGCGGATTCCCCCGCTTCCCACCGCGCGCTCGACACGCCGAACGCTTCGGGATATGCCTTCATATCTCGGTAGATGCCCCGCCAATCGGCATCGGTAAAGTGTTCGACGCATATGGGAAAGAGGATATTTTCTTCTTTGTAGATCATCTCTTCCATGCGTGCAAAGAGCGCCATGAGTTCCGCCGCACTGTCTTCGCCTTGGAGGTGCCGCAGCGCCTTTCGCAGCTCCCCGTCCACCGTCCACATGACATTCGAGGGACCGGAAACGCCGTACGCCGCTTTCAAATGGGGGTACAGGAGATCGCCCTTCTTGGCGTAGTGGATCGACACATCGGCAATGGCGTCCACGTACTCTTTCACGCCTTCGTTGCGATTCAGGGCATCCTTCGCCCCTTGCAGCAATTTCTCCAACGCCCGGTTTTCTTGTCGCAGCGTATGGAGCGGATGCCCCACCATCGCATACAAATGACGCGCGCGCTCACCTTCTGCGGGCGCTTTTTGATTGCGAACAGATTCCGCCACTGCGGTTTCGGCGGCGGCGATCCGCTCTTCCCTCGTGGCCCCGTGAAAGAGCGCCGAATGCAGATCGCACAGACGTTGCACCTCCTCCAAAGGCGTGCCCTCTGCGAGCATCGCCTGCTCCGCTTCCATAATTTCGGAGGCGGCCACATCTTCAAACGCCGCGGCAAAATCCCTTCGCACCCGCTCCAAATCCTCGCCCGCACCCAGACGCGCGAGATACGACTTCAGCTGCGCAACGCGAGACGGCGCTGCCTCGCCCTTTCCTGCCACCGGCTCGAACCCGCTTTTTCGGAGCGCAGCGCGCACCGCATCCATCGGGATCCCCTTTGCCTTCGCACCCTTTTCGATCGTCATTATCTTCCCCACCGTGTGCCGAAGGGCCTTCTTTTTGATCTCGCCAAAGCCCAGATCGGCGAGCACGCCGATCAGTTCGGGATATTCTTTCGTCAATGTGTATATCGAAGTATTCAAATTTATTTGTTGCATATTCCTTGCTCCTTTCATTGTTGGTATCAGTATACGACGGGAGGAGCAAAGAATATGTTGGTATGACAACGAAATGAATCTTTGCATGAAAAAAGACGCGCCTAGCGCGTCTTTTCTTTTCCCTTCTATCCCTTACTTATTTCGAAGCAGGGCAATGCCGCCGGCGAATAGGCCGATGCCGAGCATGGTGACGGCATTTTCGGGTTTTACTTTTCCCAGAATCCCCAGCACGGTGACGGCGATTCCCATAGCCATGCACACCGCCTTAAAGATCAGGGTAATGATCTCGTCGATGTCTCTGTCTTTTTGAACGGTCTTGACTTCTTTTCCTTGCATAAGCTCCTCCACAGACATGCCCAGCACCTCCGCCAGTTTCGGTATGGATTGGGTATCGGGGACGGAAAGGTTCCGCTCCCATTTGGACACGGCTTTGTCGGTAACGCCCATTTTTTCTGCCAAATCCCATTGGGTCATCTGCAGTTGTTTGCGCTTTGCGGCAATCAGCGTGCCCATATTCTCTCTATCCATAATCTGCTCCTTCCTCTGTACTACGATTGTATTGTACTTGCGCCGACGGGTTTTCGGCAACCGACCGTCGGTCCGATCGCCTCGACCTTCGGTTTACCCGGGAATTCCTCCGGGTTCGAAGGCAGAAACGGCGGTATTTCGCCATCGGGTGTTTGCCTTTTTTTGCTCTTTGTGCCCACAAGTTCTCGCCCCGGTGTTACAATAGGCAGTATCTCGAAGCGCCTCGATAAGAATGGGTAAGGATAAATGAGGGAATTTGTACTTATAGTATAACCGTATATTAGAAAGGTTTTGCTATGAAAACATCGAATGCAATTTTGCGGCGCGATTTTCACCGCCTGCGTCACAATGTGGCGGCGCTATTGGTACTTGCCGGCATCTGTTTGTTGCCGTCTTTGTATGCATGGTTCAATATCGGCGCCAATATGGACCCATACGGGAACATCGACCGCGTAAAAATCGCCGTCGTCGATCTCGACCGTCCCGTAGAATACGGCGAACGGCAGGTCGACGTGGGAAAAACCGTACTCGAAAATTTAAAGAAGAACGACCAGTTAGGCTGGACCTTTGTCGACGAAAACCGGGCGATCGGAGGTGTGCGTTCCGGTGCCTATTACGCCGCCATTGTGATTCCCGAGGACTTTTCGGCGTCGTTTCTTTCGATTGTAAAGGGCGAGGAGATCCAATTCCCCACCCTAAATTACTATGTAAACGAAAAGAAAAATGCCATCGCCCCCAAGATTACATCGAGCGGCTTAGAAGCATTGGAAGAACAGATAAACAGCAATTTCGTAGCCACCACCTCCGAAATCCTCGCCGATGAACTGGCGAAGTTGAGCGGGGATTTTATCGCCACCGGCGAGGTGCAAAAGGATTCTGCCCTACATGCTTTAACGCAGGTACAGTGGAATGTCGCTGCATATGGCGAATCGCTTCGCAATATGGACGAGAAACTCGCCCGCATGGATTCTATGACTGCCGCGGTACGCGCCGACATTGCAGGACTCGATGCCGCCGTAAAAAAGGGGCAGATTTCCCTCGCCGAAAGTCGCACACTCCTCGAAAATACCCGCCGGGAAAGCGAGAACGTCCTCGCCGCCTATGATGACATTGTAGAGGATATAAATGCCATGGCGAACGTCGGCAATGCCTATACCGGTCGAAAGTACACCGCCTTGGACGGAGAGTTGGGACGGATAGAAAACCGGTTTTCCATCGGATTGCAGAATTTTCAAGAAATAAACGCACTCAACCGGTCGATTTTAGGCGATCTGGAATCGATCGATCCCCTACCCGCAGAAAGCAAACCGTTGAACGTATTGGAACAGTGGCAGAATATCAACGCACGAAACGGGACCATTTTGGCCGACATCGAAAAACAAAGCGAATTGCTCGACGATGCCCTCGGCGAATTGGACCGAAGTCATGGCGCCATACAAAAGCGCCTGCGGACGGTTTCCGACGAGAACAACGCGACCCGCGATAAGGTGGGCGCAAATGTGCGGCTGCTTTTGGAGCAGAATTTCGATATGCTGAATCGAGTCAACGCGCGCTTTTCGGGCACGCTGTCGTCCATGCCGCTGTTGCTCGACGAATTCGACCAAGTGCTGGAAGAGATGGAATATCTCACTAAAGAATCTCGGAATACCGTCGCCGCGGGTCTCGAGAGCCTCGCTTCGGCGGAGGCGGGCATAGAGGGTCTGCGCACCGATCTCGCCCAGCTGGGGCGCGGTCCACTTTACGAAAAGTTGCTCTCTCTTCCGAATATCGATGCCAAGCGGTTCTCCGCCTTTATGGGCGATCCGGTCGTCATCGAAGAGCATACGATCTATAAGAGCGATAACTACGGCAGCGCCATGGCGCCATTTTTCACGGATCTGGCCCTGTGGGTCGGCGGCATGATTTTGATCTCGATTCTAAAAATCGACGTCGACAAAGACGAAGAGATTGCCGACTTCACCGCTGCCGATGCCTTTTTGGGCCGGTGGAAGTTGTTTGTGATCCTGGGACAAATCCAGGCACTGGTGGTTTCTGTAGGCGATTTGTGGCTCCTTAAGGTGCAATGCGTCCATCCTGTGCTCTTTGTCCTCACCACGCTTATCTCTTCATTCGCCTATGTATCGATTATCTACGCCCTTACCGTCACCTTTCGCAATATCGGTAAGGCGATGGCGGTGATTCTCCTCATTCTGCAGATCCCCGGTTCCTCGGGCACCTATCCCATCGAGATGATGTCGAACTTCTTCCGTTCGCTGTATCCATTTTTGCCCTTTCATTACGGCATCGACGGCCTGCGCGAAACCATGCTCGGCATTTATACGCCGCACTTTTTACAGGATTGGGGCATACTCATCTCTTACGTGCCCCTTTCGTTTCTACTGGGAATCTACGGCCCCAAGCTGCTCCGGAGCGTAAGCCGAACCTTTGATGCAAAGCTCGCCGAAAGCGAACTGATCCACGCGGAATATCCACACGAAAAAGAACCCATCCGCGGCGATTTTATCCTCGCGCTCCTCGCCGGCGACGAGGCAGAAAAAGAGAAAATCCGTCAAAAACACGCACGCTTCTTCCATCGTTACGAGCGCAAAAAGACACTTGCGTTTCTTTCGATTTTCGCGATCCCCCTGGTTTTTCTAGTGCTCATGTTCAGTATGGAATCGAAGATCCGCTATTTGGTGATTTGGGTCGTCACCATTATTCTCCTCGCCATCTATCTGATCGTGTTGGAGCTACGCCGCTTTCGGTATCGGCGACAACAACGACTCATGGCCATGGACGAAGACGAATTGCTGCTATATGTGAAAGGGAACGACGCCTATGAAGATGATTTTTAATCACATAAAAGAGGATTTTATGCGCCTCAAAGACAACAGCATCGTCCTGGTGGTCGTGTTGGGCGTCAGCCTAATCCCCTGTCTTTATGCCTGGTTCAACATCGCCGCCTCCTGGGATCCCTATACGGAAACCGCGGGAATCCGAGTCGCAATCGCAAACGAGGACGAAGGCTACACCCCCGCCTTCGTGCCCGCCCGCGTCAATATCGGCGAAAAGATCAAGCTGAATCTCGGCGTCAACGATCAGATGGACTGGACCTTCACCGACAAAGATGAGGCCATTGCCGGGGTAAAAAGCGGCAAATACTACGCCGCCATCGTCATCCCTGCCGATTTTAGCCAAAAAATGTTCTCGTTCCTTTCCCCCGAGGCCGAAGCGCCGTCGCTTTTATATTACGGCAACGAAAAGAAAAACGCCATCGCGCCCAAAGTCACCGGCAAGGGCGCCGGCGCCGTCACCGATATGGTAAAAGAAACATTTACCAAGACCCTCTACGCCACCTCCTTCGACAGCATCCTTTCTTTTTCCGACCAAGTGCGCGCCTCAAACGAAGACGATGTGCTCGCCACATTAAGGGAACGGCTGCAAAAAACGTCGAATTCGCTGAGCGGACAAATCTCCACCCTTCGCGCCTTTCAGAGCCTCGCCCGCTCCTCTTCGAATGTGATGGCGACGGCCGACGGCTTTATGGAAATCTCATCCGATACCGTAACGGGCGCTATGCACGATTTGAAGAGCGGACGCGAAAACTTGAAACAGACAGAGGCATCCCTTGCGCCCTTAAACGACGCCTTAAAACAAAGCGTCGACCAAAACCTCGACTACTTAGACCGACTTTCTAGCGACGTAGATGACGCCTTTGTCCGCGCGGACGACAATATGGCGCAATCCATCGCCGCCACCGAGTCGCTAGTGCAGACCCTCACACAGGATGTCGAGGACAAACGCCATGTGCAGGACAAACTGACAGAATTTAACGAGGCGCTCCCCGCACCGCTTACGGGCCTCGATGCGGCAAATGCAAAAATCGAGCGGAGCATCGCCTTCGAAGAATCCATGATTTCAACCCTGCGCACCGCGACGGAAAAAAAGAATCTGACCCGAGAAGAAGCCGACGCCCTACAGGAAAAATTTGCATCCTTACAAAAGAAGAATCGCGAAAACCTCGAAGCGCTCCGCGGCGACTTTTCCAACGGCGTCATGGGGCGATTTGCGCGCGTAAAAAGCGACCTCGACGAAACGCGTGGCAATCTCGAGGACGCCTGGCAGAGCGCCGATGCCGCCACCGCACAAGTGGCCGCTCTTTCCGCCGATATACAAAACGACCTCGGGCGGCTGAACGCAAATATGGACGCGTCGGTACAACTGCTCGACAACGCAAAGCGCAGCGTCGACGGACTCTACTCGCGCACCATGGAGGTAGAAAACGCGCCCGAATCGGAAAAACTCGATCGCCTTTTGGCACAGGATTCCGATACGGTGAGCCGGTTCCTCTCCCGCCCCGTTCAAACCGCGGTACACCGGGTTTATCCCGTCGAAAATTACGGCTCCGCCATGGCCGCTTTCTACTCCACCCTCTCCCTATGGGTCGGTGCCGTTATACAAGTCGCGCTGATCCATGTGGAAACGCCCGATTCTTATCGTAAAAAATACGGCAAATTCAAGCCCTATCAAACCTACTTCGGTCGGCTGGGCCTCTTCCTTTTTATCTCCTTCGTTCAAAGCAGCCTTATCGCCCTGGGAGACCTCTACTTCCTCGGCATTCAATGCCCCCACCCCTTCCACTTTCTGCTTGCCGGCTGGGTGTCGGGATTCATTTTCACCATACTCATCTACACCCTCACCATCTCCTTCGGCGACATCGGAAAAGCCCTTTGTGTCGTACTCATGGTCGTCCAAGTTGCGGGTTCCGGCGGCACCTTCCCCATCGATGTGGCGCCGCCCTTCTTCCGCCGTATCTATCCCTTTCTGCCCTTTGTGCACAGCATGAACGCTATGAAAGAAGCCATCGGCGGCTTTTACAAAAATACTTTTTGGCGCGAACTCCTTCTGCTACAAAACTACCTGGCCGGCGCTCTCCTTTTGGGCCTCGTACTGCGAAAACCCGTTATGCGACTAAACACCGCCTTTTCGGAAAAATTGGAAGATACAAAAATCATGTGAATGCAACCCTTCCCCTGGCGGAGGGGTTTTTCTTCCGCCAAAAATTATCCGCGCCTATTGTCCTGAGCGAGATTTCGTTTCGCGTCGAAGAATCTCGTTCCCTAGAAAAAGACTGCGAAGAAGTCGAGGCCGAGACGCACGGTCATCCCTATTGCGCAGGCAATAAAACACGCCATAGACATCGTGCAAACAGTCGACCCGCAATAGCCTACTCGAGATCCATTCGACTTCGCTTCGCTCCGCTCAGGATGACAGTGTTTTTGTCACGCCCCCCTGTCATTCTGAGCGAGGAACCCTGTTCCGAGTCGAAGAATCTCGTTCCCTAGAAAAAGACTGCGAAGAAGTCGAGGCCGAGACGCGCAACCATCCCTACTACGTCAAGCAATAAAACACGCCATAGGCATCGTGCAAACAGTCGACCCGCAATAGCCTACTCGAGATCCATTCGACTTCGCTCAGGATGACAGTGTTTTTGTCACGCCCCCCCTGTCATTCTGAGCGAGAAACTTCGTTCCGAGTCGAAGAATCTCGTACGCTATATTGAGTCTACATAGAAGCCAAAGCCGAAACGCACGACTGTGCCCTCAGTTTCCGGCGATAAGACACGCAATAGGCACCATGCAACCCGGCGACCCGCAATAGGATACGGAGATCCGTTCGACTCCGCTTCGCTCCGCTCAGGATGACAAGGGAGAAAGTGCGATAGCTTATGGACCGACGTCCGCCTCTATTCAGGATGACAAGATTTTTGTCACGCTCTGTCTTTGTTTGCGCAACCACCTCTTATTGTCATTCTGAGCGAGGAACTCTGTTCCGAGTCGAAGAATCTCGGTCTCTGGAAAAAGACTGCATAGAAGTCGAGGCCGAGACGCGCAACCATCCCTACTACGTCAAGCAATAAAACACGCCATAGGCATCGTGCAAACAGTCGACCCGCAATAGCCTACTCGAGATCCATTCGACTTCGCTTCGCTCCGCTCAGGATGACAGTGTTTTTGTCACGCCCCTCCTGTCATTCTGAGCGAGGAACTCCGTTCCGAGTCGAAGAATCTCGTTCACTAGAGGCAGTCCGCGTAGAAACCAAGGCCGAGACGCGCGTTAAGACTTTTACCGTCAATTTGTCACGCAATAACTCTGGGAGATCCGTTCGACTCTGCTGCGCTCCGCTCAGGATGACAATGTTTATATCACGCCTCTTTGTCATTCTGAGCGAGGAATTTATTCCGAGTCGAAGAATCTCGTTCCCTAGAAAAAGTCTGCATAGAAGCCTCTCCCGAAACACACTCCCCCCGTTTCCCCCACAAAAAAACGGACGCGATGTGCGTCCGTTCATTTATGCCCCGTCGGGGGGAATGGGTCTGTCTTCCCATACTTCTCCTTCCCGATCGACGGTTTTGGAGGTGGTGAGTTGCAGATCGCTTTCGTAGAGGGGGATGAGGATGTTGGCGGTGTTGTAGCCGGCGGTGGGTTCTCCGGTGAGGGTGGCGTTGTCCGCACCTTTGTAGGCGAGGGCGACCATTTCGCCGGAGCTTGCGGTGCCGGGGCCGATTTGCACTTCGACGGGCACGTCGACGCTTTTTTTCTCTGCGCCGGGGATGTTCGCTTTTCCGATTTCCACATCGGGGGTCTGCTCGTGGCGATCGCGAAAGCGAAAGAGTACGCCGTCGTCGAGGGTGGCGGAAAGGCCGGCGAGCATGGGATACATATTGCCGCCGTCGTTGTCGGTGAGGTCGACGACGATGCGGCGATAGCCGCCGGCTTCGATGGCATCGCTTAGGATTTTTGCATAGATTTTTCCCTCGGCTGCAGTGCCCATAAAGCCGGGCAAGTGAAGAACAAGCACGTCGTCTTGTATTTTTGCCGTGGGTCGCTCGAAGGGGAGCGCTTCTACTTTTTCATGGGCGTAGTAGGCGGAGTGTTTGCCCCCGGCGACTTTTGCGGCGCGGTCGATGGCATCGTATACCGCTTCGCGGCTCTCGGCGGCCTCGGCCTCTTTCCGCAGGGTTTCTTTCGCCTGCTGCCACGCATCACCCTCGGCATATAGGCCCTGCAGGTTCATGCAGTAGATGGCCTCTTCCGCCAGGGCGACGGGGCTCGGCGGGATAAGGTATAGGGGCCGTCCGGTCAAAAGGCGAATTTGGGTGCCGAAGAAGTGGAAGGCGGCGACGACGGCGAGGAGCAGTGCGACGACGAGAACGACAAGGATTTTGATTGCTTTTTTCATGGCCTTTCTCCTATTTTTCGTGCAGTACGAGTTCTTCGTAGGTCTTGCGCGTGCGGGCGTAGACGAGGAAGTAGTACGCCAGGTAGAAGAGATAGCTGAGTACGCAACAGAGCAGGAATGTCGCGCGGCCGTTGACGCCCATCAGCAGGATGGTGAGTATTTTTTCCACGGAGGGATAGGCGAAGATGCCGTGCACCAAAGCGAAGAGGACGGGCAGTATAAATACGGCGGAGATTTGGGTGCGGATGACTTGTTTCGCCTCTTTGTCGGTCATGCCCAGATCGCGAAGGATGGCAAAGCGCTTTTTGTCGGCATAGCCTTCGGAGAGTTGTTTGTAGTAGATGGAAAATCCCGTGGCGAGCAGAAAGCCCGCGCCCAGGCAAAAGCCGGTAAAGAAGATGGCGCCGTAGAAGGCGTAGAATTCGTTCATGGTCTCTTCGCGGTCGATCACGCGCAGGGGCAGTTTGTCGGGATCGTTCCGCAGTTTTTCGTAGGCGGAAAAGCGCGCCTCGCCCTCCACCTCTTCAAAGACGTAGTGGTATTCTACGCCCGCGCCATAGGCGGCGCCTTGATTGAACATTTGTCGCAGTTCCGTAAATACGGCTTCGTTCGCGGCGAGATAGAGCCCGTTTTTGCCCAGGGGCATCTCGGTCTGGGCGATGGCGTTTTTGTAGTCCCCCGCCGTACCGACGGTAAATCGGCGGCCGCCTACGACCACGTCTTCGACGGGGGTATCGCCCACGGCGAGGAGATCGACGTCGTCTCTGTCTTTGCGATCGCGCTCGTAGAAGAGGGCGAAGTTTTCGTAGCGGCTCAGCCGGTTCCAGTCCACGTCGTCTGCCACGGTCAGCGCATCGCCCGATCGGGTGACGGGCACGCTCAAAGAATCGATGTGGCGGCCCTTGCCCTTGAGGCCGGCGCGCGCTATGGCGGCATCGAGCTTTTCGTAGGCGGTATCGGCGTCTTGTATGCCGTCTTCGGCAAAGACGATAATCTCCGCCGGCGAGGGCCACTGCTTGGCGCCGATGGCTTCGGCCCCGTAGTAGAGGCTGGTGCCCGAGACGCAGACCACGAGAAAGCAGGTGGAGAGGATGGCGATATTGGCGAGGCTCTTTCCGCTATACGACACGCGGTAGGCGAGGCCCGCCACGGCGGCGAAGTTCTTGGGTTTGAGATAGAATTTTTTGTTCTTCTTTAAGAGCCCGACGATGACGCCCACGAGAAAGGACAGCGCCCAGTAGGTACCGACGATGACAAAGGCGACGGCGATGAAAAAGCGCGGAATGGCGTTTAGGGGGTTGTCGGCGGAAAGGCTCAGATAGTAGCCGATGGCGATGCAGATGGCGCCCAGCACGCCGAAGAGTTTGGGAAAGCGGGGCTTCTTTTCCCCGGCGCGACTTTCGTCCATAATGGCGCGGATGCTCCCCCGCTTTATGCCGAGGACATAGACCAGGGCAAACACGAGCACAAAGCCCGCGATGACGAGGAGAATCCCCTGCGGCTGCGGAAACAGACCCACGGCGCCGATTTTGCTCTCGGTCTTTAAGGTCTTGATAAAAAATCCCAAAGACAGGCGGTAAAAGACCGATCCCAATATCGTGCCCAAAAGGATCACGGGGCCCGCGATAAAGAGCATTTCCCAGGCTTCGATCAAGCGCAGGTGTTTGCGCTCCATGCCCAGCACCAAGTAAAGCGCCTCTTCTTCCATGCGCTGTTTGCGAATAAATTTATAGCCGCCGTCGAGGGCGAGCACGCCGAAGATCATGACGATAATGACGCCCAGCGTCAGAATCATAGACAGTTGGGTCATGCCGGCCATTTTTTGAAGCGCCGGCTCACCTACGATCGAGATCATGGTTAAAGCGAGGATAAAAAACAGGGTGCCCATGGCGATATAGGGGATATAGAGTTTTTTGTCGTGGCGGATGCCGTCCGCGGCCAGGCGCCGGTAGAGGGACTTAAACATCTCTCGATCCCCTCCCCAGCATCTGCATGGTGGCGGCGATCCGTTCTTCCGCTTCAAAATTGGTCGCATTGCCCTTATATAATTGATGGAAGATGACGCCGTCGCGGATAAAGAGCACGCGCTTGGCGCGGGATGCCGCCTTGACGGAGTGGGTGACCATCAGGATGGTCTGCCCCGCGGCGTGGATTTCCTCGAAGGTCTCCAGCAGTTCGCGAGACGCGTGGGAATCCAGCGCACCGGTGGGCTCGTCGGCGAGCAGGATCTCGGGTTCGGTGACGAGCGCCCGGCAGATGGCGGCACGCTGTTGCTGCCCGCCCGAGATCTCGTAGGGGTATTTGTCCAACAGATCCGCAATTCCCAAACGCCGCGCGAGGGGCGCGAGTTTTTCTTCCATCTGCCGCGGCGCTTCTTCGCGAAGCACCAGGGGCAGGAGTATGTTTTCTTTTACGGTAAAGGTATCGAGCAGGTGAAAGTCCTGGAACACAAAGCCCAAGTTTTCCCGGCGGAATTTCGCCATCTCCTTTTCGGGAATGCGGGCGAGGTCTTTGTCCTTTAAGAGGATGGTGCCCGCGGTGGGAGTATCCAAGAGGGCGAGGAGATTTAAGAGGGTGGATTTTCCCTACAATGTCAAGCAATTGTTACATAAAATTAGACGATATTTCTATCGCCTAATTTATATACAAAACTTTTATTTTAACTTTTTTATACGTTCACTTTCTGTTAGAATCCTCATTTGTTCAATAGCAATTGCATTTAATTTTTCTATCCTTTCAGTTGCATCCATTCCCTCATTTATAAAAACAGCATTTAAGTTCTCAAGATTTGATAAACACACTAATTGTGATATATCAGCATAGTCTCTCATATTTCCTTTTAACTCCGGATTACTTTCACGCCATTCTTTTGCTGTCATTCCAAACAAAGCTACATTTAATATATCTGCTTCACTTGCATAGATATAGTTTATTCTTTCCTTTGATAATTTTTCAGGGACAAGATTATTCTTAATTGCATCTGTATGAATTTTGTAATTTATCTTAGCTAAATTCCTCTTGATATCCCAACCTAATTGTTTTTGTTCTTCTTCTTTTAAGCGCTCAAACTCTTTAATAAGATAGAGCTTAAAATAAGGTGATACCCACGACGCAAATTCAAAAGCTATGTCTTTATGTGCATATGTTCCACCATATCTTCCTGCTTTGGCAATAATTCCGATAGAATTCGTCTTATTGACCCATTGTTTAACCGATAAAATAAAACGATTAAAACCTGCTTCATTTTTAATTCCCTCGAATTCGGTGGAATTAAAATTCGCATTATACATTTCTTCCCATATTCCTAAAAATTCAATTGTATTTTTATTCCTTAGCCATTTTTCTATCAGTGCCACACCATTTTCAACATTTCTAACCATGTCGGTTAAAGAAATATAATCTCTATTATCTATGGCAATAATGCTAATTTCTGATCCTTCCACATTTATTTTAGACACAAAAATCACCTCACAATATCTCATTTTAACTATAATTATATCATTTTTTTGTTTGTTCCTAAATATTTACCCTATCAACTCATAGTAAACAGTACTATTTATTTCCGCAAATTTTCTCGTCATTATTTACATTTTGGCGTATTAAAATTAAAGTTGGCGAGATTATGAGTTACTTTTAATACTATCCATCTATATTTCTACAATTTCTATTTCTCCACTTCTTGATACAATTATCTTATCAATTTTATTGTCTAAATAAGCCTTCAATAAACTTTCTTCGTCTAAGACTGTAATATCCATTTCTTTCCTTGAATCAATCTTCTCTGACTTCAATTCTTCCAACTTACTCTCCAATAATATCTTTTTATCTTTGATAAAAGTTTTTTCCTTTAGATACTCCTCTTTCGAAATATTTTTCTTTTTATAGTTTTCATAGATGATTTGTAAATTGCTGTTTAATATGGATATTTCCTTTAAAATCTCTTCTTTTACATTCTTGTGTTCTATAACTTTCTCTTTATTTAATGTGTTTTGAATCTTAAAACCTTTTAATTTAGGTTTTATAAGTTCAATAATATCTTTCTCTTTGATATTGTTTGGTGTTTTCTCAGCTTTACATAAATTACAATAATAAATCTTATACTTGTATATTTTATCAGAATTCTTCTTTTGTCTACTGTCACATCGTAAACTCATATGTCTACCACATTCTTTACAAAAAATCTTATCAGAAAAAATAGAACGATTTTTGTTTCCTGTATATCCCCCAAAACTTCGTTTTTCTTTTATTTTCTTAACCTTATCAAACACTTCTCTGGAAATAATAGATTCATGGGTATTTGGAAGTATTTTCCACTCATCTTCAGGAAGTAAAATTCTTTTTCTTCCACCTATTTTTGTTTCTTTGAATTTATTATATACATAATCTCCTGTATATAGTTCGTTCCTTGTAATCTGTGAGATAGCTGCATTTGTCCAAACTCTTTTCTTTACTTCACTTCCGGTAATTAAATTTCCAGTATAATCAGAAAGTTTCAGTTCTTCTTTTCGTTCAGAGCGTGTAATATAACCTTTTTCATTAAATATATTAGCCACTTGAATACACGAATATCCTTTTAGCAATAAATCAAAAGCTTCTTTAACTATAAAAGCTGTTTTTTCATCAATGATGATACTATGTTTATCTTTTGGATCTTTAATATATCCAAAAGGTGCTGCCCAATTTATATTTTTCCCCTGCGATTTAATTTGCCTAATAGAACCTCTTACCTTTTCAGATAATTCCTTACTGAATAAATCATAATACAATGTCTTAAACTGTGTATCTGTATCTAAGCCATTACCTTGTTCTTTTAAAGAATCATAGTTGTCATTAATAGCAATAAATCGTATTTTTAGAAATGGTAATATATTGCTTAAGTAATCCCCAAGCAAAATATAATCTCTTGAAAACCTAGACATATCTTTTACAATTATAGTTCCCACTTTACCACTCTTTATATCCTCAATAAGCCTTAAAAAGGAAGGTCTATTTGTATTAGTAGCAGAATATCCATCATCTACATATTCTTCTATTTCACAACTTTTTAAAGATGTTTCATTTTCAATGTAGCTTTTTATATAATCTCTTTGATTTGCTATACTTTCACTTTCATCCACTTTGTGATAATCTTCTTCAGAAAGTCTTAAATATATAGCTATCTTATTCATGCTCTACCTCCAACTGCTTTCCCACATCTTTATCAAGTTTAAACTTAAAATATATGGTAACCTGCTTATACTCTGATATTTCTATATGACTAATTAATGTATCGACCAATTCTTTATCAACTTCTATGCTTTTAGCATCCAAGCAGCAAAATAGTACATCTATAAATTCTATAATTTCTCTTTTTTTCTTTTTTATATTTCTTATTCTTTCAGCAAAAACTTTTAATTCATTTTTTAAGGTTTTTATTTGATTATTTATTTTTTTACTTTCTATTTTAAAATCACTTAAAAGAACCTCTCCTTTAACATAGTTTTCATATTGTTCTTGTAGATTGATCCTAAGAGAAGCAATCTTTTTATTATTTACATCTGTTTTTAGAGAAACTTGATTTATCTTTTCAGTACTTATATTTTCTAAATATATTTTTAGTCGTAATCTTTTATCCTTTTTATAAAAGCTTGAAACCAGTCTTTTTAAGGTATCTACTAAAATTTTATCTAGGTCTGTTTCGTATATTCTTACATGAGATTTTTCTAAGTTTAATCTATCTCCACCTTTACAATAATAACAATAGCAAATCTCATCATGATATTTCAGTCCTCGTGGTCCATATTGTTTTTTCAAATATCTGCCACAAACACTGCACTGTATGAGGTCGTCATACTTTCCTTCTTTTTTATGATCTCTTTGAATTTTTACTCCAACATTTTCTTTTCCGTCTTTTATTATGTTTTTCAGTGAATGGTAAGGTAGATAGTTTTGTTTTTTCTCCTTTATCTCTCTGATATTTTCAAATGTAGTTTTGTCTATTAAACCTTCGTGGGTGTTCTCTGTTATAATCCACTCTTCTTTATCACGAAACTTACTTTTCCTACTTGGATCATGTCTATTTGAGTATACTCTTTGAATCAAATTCCCAATATATACTTCATCAGAAAGCATTTTTGATATATAAGAAATATCCCATTGTTTTGTATCTTCTTTATCCTTAAAAATTTTACCTGTTCTTTTATATTCATCAGGTGTCGTATATGTTTTAGTCAATTCTCTTGCTATTTGCATATTGGATTTACCTTGACTTGCCATATAAAAGATAAGTCTTACTACATCTGCTGCCTTTTCGTCCATCACCAGAACTCTTTTTCCATCAATTTTATCAACCTTATAGCCATACGGAGCCATCGCTCCTATAAAAGACCCTTGTTTCATTTTTATTTCTTTAGATGCTTTTATTTTCTTTGAAATATCTTTTGCGTATAAATCATTGAAGATATTTTTTATTGCTATTTCATAACTCTGATCTGATTTTATACCGTCTTTAGTATCAAGATTATCATTTACGGAAATAAATCGAACTCCCAAAAATGGAAATACTTTTTCGATATAGTTTGCGATTTCTAAATACTCTCTACCAAACCTTGACATATCTTTTACTATGATACAATTTATCCTACCTGTTCGGATATCTTCCATCATTTCAATAAATGCAGGTCTTTTAAAATTTGTTCCAGAATACTCATAGTCCTTGTATACTCTTAAAATCTTTATATCTTTTTCTTTTGCAGCATTTATACAGAGTTCTTCCTGCATTTCAAGTGAATTACTTTTATCCCTGTAAGCTTCCTTTCTTTCCTGTGATAATCTAGCATAAATACCGGCAATGTATATTTTTTCAATCACTTTTCCAACTTCTGTTCCTGATTGTGATATATGCCTATTTTTTGTTCTAGCCACAGCATACCTCACTTTCAGCGCTTACAAGACTTTTATTCATAACAGTGGGTATAGTTTTTGACTTCCTGCTTTTATCGATACTTTTCTTTTTTATAGTGTTGGCTTTAATGTCAGACTTATCCATTTTTGTCATTTCTTCAAGTAAAGACAATTCTTCAGTATGATTAAACCTAACATCTATCGTCTTATCTTCAGAAATAAAAATTTTATCAATAAGCATCACAACAGACAATCTATCTATTTCAGATAAATTTTTATACTTGTTAATGTCGATGATCCAACTCTTATTTTTATCAATCTTCTCCTTAGTATCTTCCTGTTTTTTTAATCTATACTCGATACTTTCATCTAATTTAGTCAATTTCTCTGTATAGTTTTTTCTAAAAAGTTGATATTCTTCTTTACTAATAACATCTTCTTTTAGGTCAAGGTATAGAGAAGATAAGAGTTCTTCTGTCATCGCTTTTTCTCGTTTTAGTATAGGAATTTGATTGTCTTTCAAATTTTTATTTATATCTATACGCTGAACTTTAGAATATAGATTTTCATTAAATTCAATGTAGGACTTCATTATTTTAGATACTGCTTTTATCAAGGTTTCTTCTTTTATGCTGTGTCTTGTGCAAGATTTTTCCTTGTTGTACTTTGAACAGATATAGAATATCTCTTCTCTTTTTTTATACTTTACAGTCCTTCTAATCAAAGAACTTCCACATTCTTTACAAAAAAGCATTCCTGTAAAAATATCAATTTTGTCCTTTCCACGAGAATTATTCAAATCTCTTTTTAACATAGTATTTGCAATAGTAAAAACTTCTTTACTTATAATTGCTTCATGGGTATTTTCTACTCTTATCCATTCTTCTTTCTCTTTTTCTATCTGCTTTTTATTTTTGTAACTTAAAGTAACACTCTTTCCTTGTAAGGTATTTCCAATATATACTTCATTTTCTATAATTCTATTTACTGTCTTTGCTGACCAGGTTCCACCTTTTGTGTTTTGAAATCCATTACACTTAAATCCTTGACTTTCTTTATATTTTCTTGGAGTTAAAACTCCTAAATGATTTAGTTCATCTGCAATTGCCTTTGAGGAATATCCCAAGAGTTTCATATCAAATATATTTTTGATAATATCTGATATCTCTTTATCAATCACTAACTTGTTTTTATTCTCCTCAGACTTTTTATATCCATAAGGTGCAAAAGCACTGATAAAGTCTCCTTTTTCTCTTTTTATCTTTTGAGAGCTTTTTACCTTATTGGAAATATCTCGGCAATAACTGTCATTGATGAAGTTTTTTATAGGAAGTATAAGGTGTGTATCGTTTATATCTGCACTTTTACTATCGTAATTGTCATTTACTGATATAAATCTTATACCGTTTTCCGGAAATATTCTTTGAATATATTTTCCAGCTTCTATATAATCTCTTCCGAATCTTGATAAGTCCTTTACAATAATTGTATTGAACTTTCTATCATAGGCAGCCTTTATCATTTCTTTAAAATTGGGACGATCAAAATTTGCACCTGAATACCCATCATCCACATACTCTTTGACAATTGTAATTTGATTTTTTCTTGCATAAGAGTTTATAATTTCTCTTTGATTAGATATAGAGTTACTTTCTGTTTTTTCGCCATCTTCTTTTGATAATCTTAAATACATAACTGCCAAATTTTCTTTTGCTAAATTGTTTTTAAACATAAAAAAGCCTCCTTTAATTCAATTTACATACAATAAATCGAACCAAGGCTAGGCTTCCACAAAAATATTATAACGCTCCTTATATTTTCTGTCAGCCCCTAATAGACAGAAAATTTTTCTTTGATGTATTCCTCTACTAAATTTTCTAAGCTAAATCCATTTTCATTAAATTTAACTTCTATATTCCAACCATCAATTTGATTTATCATCTGTTTATCTTTTTTATCTGTTTTCATTTCTGTATTTATATTATGTTCATCACACATAATATCTTCTCCTTATCTTCAATATTTTTAAGTTTTTTGACATTAACAGGCGTGTAGGCCACGACATTGGAATTTCACCACCGCCCCTTTTCAAGATGAGCCGGCAACAACTGTAGAAGTATCATTATCCCCATTTGCTTCAATGCATCAGTTTCCTAGGCTGAATATATAATTTCTTTTTGTCGCTCGTTTTCTTTTATCCTTCTTTTAACTAGAGTATTTATTTAAGCCGAAATCCTTATCAGCAGAAAAGTCTTGGCGAAGAAATTATAAAGCTCCACAAATGGTTAATGTCCTGTCTTGGTCTATTCAGTTGTCAAGGTTCAAATCTATATATAACGAGGTATAAAAGTCCCTCTATATATAAACCTTACTTTCAGGACAATTTTTAACACTTTTTTGAATATTTTTTTGAAAAATTTTTAAAAAATAGAGGACAGAGATATTTTCCCCTGCCCTCTAGTTGATTTACCTATCCAAAAGTTTTCTCAGTTTCTCTAAAACCTTATTTCTTAATCTACTGATTTTCATCGGATTTGTATCTTCTTTCTTTGCAACTTCTGTGAGAGTTTTATCCTCAAAATACAGTGATTTAATTAGGTTTCTCTCTTCGTCATTTAGACTGTCTAATGCACGATACAAATCTTCTATACGCATTTTGGTTTCAATGATTTTTTCAACATCAACTGTATTATCTGCAATATCTACAACACTTATATTATAATCTCCAAAATGAAACACCTTATGCTTTCTATCTAATCTTTTCAAATGAGCTTCATGATTAAGCTCTTTTTTATATGCTCTATACACTTCATCAGAGACATATATCTTTTTACCTTTAACATAAATATATTTTTCTTTGTCTAACATCCTTTGATCCTCCTTTTTATGTTTTTTTGATTTTGTGCATAAAAAAGGAGGATCTCGGCATTTTGACGTGCGAAATCCTCTTAGATGTGAACGAAAAAAAGTTTTTTGGCTCTTCTCATATTCAGTTTTTAGTTCTTTAAAAAGGGCAATATATAGAAATTAATTCTATTTCACAAACACATACAGCATATTCATGATATTTTTTTACTGATAAAAATAACATCACCATATTTCCCCTCCATTATTCCATTTATTATTAGTTATCTTACCAAAAAAATAGCTGAGAAAATAACATTCCCAGCTAAAAAAGTAATTTATATAAAAGTTCATTATTAAAAATGACATCGATTCTACTAACATGATTGTTGTATTAAAAATAGGATTAATTTGTTGTTTTCAATTTAGAAAGCATTGTTTGTTGAATAATAAACCCAACCAAGATCATACTAAAATCTACAATAGGTTCAGCCCACCAAACTGCACTTGCTCCAAAAAACTTTGGAAGCAATAATATAGCCGGAATAAACAAAATCAGTTGTCTAAGCATTACAATCATGCTTGCTTTTTTCCCATCTCCAATAGATTGAAAGAATGTAAGTGTCATTATCATAATTCCATACATAATAAATGTGGAATAAAACATCTTGAAATTCATAACACCAGCTTCTATGATTTCACTTCTTACACTGAATAGTGATAGTAATTTTTCTGAATAAAACATCGATGGTATCCATGAAAGAGCTGCAAGAATAGTTGCTCCGTACATAAAAACTTTCATTGTATCTTTTACTCTTTTATATTGCTTTGCTCCGAAATTTGCCCCAATAACAGGCTGTAAACCTTGGCTCATTCCCCAAAGAGGAATAAAGGAGAACATATACAATCTCATTGTAGCAGCCATTAAAATTCCCCAATTATCTCCACCGTATGCGAAAGCTTGCTTAAACAAGAATGTTTGTTGTACTGCAAACAAAATTTGCATCATCATTGCAGAACTTCCTATGCTAAACATTTCACTGGAAATATCCTTACTCTTTTGGATTTTATGAATCCTCACAAAAGCACTTTTCTTTGAAAAATAGCGTAAGGTTAATATAGCTTGCACAATTTGAGAGATTACAGTTGCAATAGCTGCCCCTTCAATCGCATATTCTCCCATCAACTTCATGAAAATAGGATCTAAAATAATGTTTAATATTGCTCCTACCCCCATAATAATCATGGATTGCTTTACTGCACCTTCACCACGCATTGTCATATTTCCGGCTTGAGCAAAATTAACAAATATGGAGCCCAAAAAAACTACTCTTAAATATCTGACTCCAAGTTCTTTAATATTCCCCTTTGCTCCTACTAAATCCAAAAAATTAGGTGCAAATATCAAACCTAATATTGTGATAACTATAGAGAATAAAATTACCCAATAACAAAAATTTCCAAATATCTTGTCAGTTGTTTCTTTATCTCCCTTTCCAATCGCCCTTGATAATATTGATGCACTACCAACTCCAATAAGTGCTGATACTCCACCATTTATTATTGTTAAGGACATGGATATACTAATAGCAGACATTGCATAGTCTCCAATAATCCATCCAGCAAAAATTCCGTCCATAAATGGATATAGCCCTATAACTACCATTCCTATAATTCCCGGAATAGCTAACTGAAACAATAAATCTTTAGGACTTTTGGTTAAAAGTTGTGTTTTCATATCTTGTTTTCCCATATGACTTCCTCCAGTTTTTTTCAATATTTTTATAACTTATGACAACTGCCACTTTGCTGCCACTTGTCTTGCTTCAACAAATTTTTTGTAGATACCATCAACTTGAATAAGTTCTTCATGTGTACCTTGTTGCGTTATCTTTCCATTAGCTAAAACAAGTATTTGGTTTGCATTTTTTATTGTCTTTAGTCTGTGTGCTATCATTATTACTGTTTTATTTCTTGTGAGTTCCTCCATAGCAACCTGCAATTTATCCTCATTTTCAGGGTCTACATTTGCAGTAGCTTCATCGAAAATAATAATAGGTGCATTCTTTATCATTGCTCTTGCAATTGATATTCTTTGTCTTTCTCCACCAGATAAACTTGCACCTCCCTCTCCTATAACTGTTTCATATTGTTCAGGAAGCTTCATAATAAATTCATGACAACACGCTTTCTTTGCAGCTTCTATAACTTCCTCATGTGTAGCATCTGGCTTAGCAAACTTTATATTGTTCTCAATAGTGTCTTGAAATAAATAAACATTTTGAAAAACCATACTAATTTGTCTCATTAATGACTCCAATGAATATTCTTTAATATTGTGTCTACCTATGCTGATTTCTCCTTTCTCTACATCCCAAAATCTCGCTATCAAATTGCAAAATGTAGTTTTTCCAGCTCCTGAAGGCCCAACTATAGCTGTCATTTGGTTTTGTGGTATCTTGACCGAAATATCATCGAGGATTTTTTTACCTGAATATGAAAACTCTACATTATCAAAAGAAATATCGAAAGTAGTAGGCTTTATGTCTTTTCCATCAATATCCATCTGTGGAAATTTCTCTAACTTCTTTGTTTGCTCAATAGATCCACTAACAACTCTGAGAGAGGTTGTTGCACTTCCTGCCAATTTTATTTGAGAAAAAGCAAGAAAAGAAATTATAATCGTCATAACTGTATTTAAGAATGAGAGTTCTCCCTTGATATAAAAGAAAATACCTGCACCTATTATCAAAATGCTAAACAAATCCAAAAGAATATTTTGCAAAATCGTATAAGGTGTAAACAGTTTTTCACAATCAAGATTTATTTTTCTACTATTTTCAATAGCACCTCTGACTTTTTCATCTCCTTTCCCTGTTAAATTGAAGGATTTTATAACAGACATTCCTCCAATTTGCTCTAAAATGGCATCAACCAATTTAGCAGATGCTTTTTGTCTTTTAGGAAGAACACTCCTTGATTTGCTTTCCATTTTTGAGAGAACAAATAAGTACAATAGGCATCCAATTGCAACAATAAAACCTATTCTCCACTCAAATGCTAAAATCATTATTGTAAATATTATCGTGTTTATAAAACCTGATAATGTATTTACCATAACCATTGCTGCGGTATTTTCTACATCTTCTAAAACAGTTGTAGAAATTCCAACCACTTCACCAATATTGTTTTCATTGAAAAATCCCATAGGTATTTTTTTTAACATTTCACCTATTGCTACTCTTTTATTTGCCACCATAAAATAACTTGCATGGCATTGCTGTAATTGTGAAAAATAATTTGTAACACTTCTTCCGATTATGCTAATAACAAGAAGTATTAATGCGATCCACGCAGGCATCATGCTCATGTCTTTTTGGACAATTGCTTTCACTATAAAATAAATAGCACTGATTTGAAGCATATGAAAAATCGCAAACAAAAAACTTACCCATATAGAGTGATATACATTTTTCTTTTCATCACCTGAGAAATCTAAAATCTTTTTTAAAGCACTTAACATTTCATCCCACCATCCTTTGTTCCTATATGAGCGTTCCACATATTTCGGTATAATTCACAACCTTTTAATAATTCATCATGCTTACCGTATGAAACAAGTTTTCCATTCTCAATTAAGAATATTTGTTCTGCATCTGTTATAGTTGATAATCTATGAGCAATAATAATCACCGTTTTATCTTTTATAAGCTTTGATAAAGCTTGCTTTATAATCACTTCATTTTCAGGATCTATATATGAAGTAGCTTCATCAAGTATTACAATAGGTGCATTTTTGAGCATTGCTCTTGCTATAGATATTCTTTGCCTTTCTCCACCAGAAACATGGCTACCACTACTTCCGACAACCGTATCGTAACCATGTTCCATTTTCATAATAAAATCATGACAACCCGATTTCTTAGCAATGTCTTCTACTTCTTTATCACTGGCACTTGGATTGCCCATTCTTATATTCTCCCTAATACTTTCGTTGAACAAAAAATTATCCTGAGAAACAAAGGCGGTCAAACTATATAATTGCTTTAATGGAATTTCCTTAAGATTGTGTCCACCAATATTTATATTTCCTTCCATGATATCCCAATATCCAGCTATTAATTTTGCTAAAGTTGACTTGCCACTTCCACTTGGTCCAACAAAAGCCACTGTTGTCCCTTCTTTTATGTTTAGGGATATTCCATGAAGAATTTCTTTTTCTTCTTCATATCCAAACTTTACATTTTGTAAATCAATGTTATATTGCTGGATAGTCACTTCTCTATCAGAATGCTTTTGTTCTTTTCCTTCTAAAATTAAGTTAATAGAATTTGCAATAGTCCCTATCTTAGCAAGACCATCAACAAAATTGATTGTTTCAAGTAAAGGTCCTGCAATACCTAAAGATAGAATAATTACAGATATAAATACTTCTGCACTTAAACTTCCGCTAATGTAGAAATACCAACCAAATGGAAGCACTGTTATCATTGTAGTAGGAGATATGTTTTTAGATAAAGATACAGGTAACTGACAGCTCTTCATCCATTCATAAAAGTATCTTGCATTTGCAATGACTTTATTTTTGTACTTTGCGTACGATCTCTTGTCTTGATTAAATGTTTTTATCACTTCTATTCCATTGACATACTCAATAATTGCAGAATTCATTTCTCGATTTACCTTTACAGATCCTTCATATTGAACAGCATAATTTTTCATTACGAGTCCCATAAAAAGCATCCCCAAAGGAATGGATACTAATGATAAAAGAGCCATTCTCCAATCAAGAAATAATAAGTAAATAAATATACTCAAAGAACCTAAGAGATTCGATGTCATTTCAGGCAACAGGTGAGCGAGCGGTTTCTCCATACTTTCAACCTGATCCACTATAATCTGCTTAAAGTTTCCGCTTGGAACAGAGATTATTTCTCCTAATGGCATCTTTGGAAGTTTATCAAGCATTCTCAAGCGAATATCTTTCAATACACTAAAAGTCGCTTTATGAGATACAGATAACGCCGTAGAGTATAAAACAGATTTTAAAATATAAGATAACATACCTATTCCCATCCATAAAAAATAGACCTTGAAATCTGCAATTCCATTTAATAAATAGACTAAAATACGGCTTGCAGCAATGTATGGAACAATTCCGGCAATAACACCGATACTTGCTATAAATACAGATGTTTTTAACTTTGAATGTTCCTTATATGCAAGCTCCCACAATGTTACAGCAGGACTTTTTTCTTTCATAATTTAACACCTCCATAATTGTATCCATTTACATTTTATTTTAGAAATTCATATATTGTACCATCACAGTGTTTTATAAATTCAAAATCATGTGTAATTATAATAATAGTTTTCCCTTGTGCTACCATTTGATTCAAAAATTCAATCAAAATATCCATTTGCATTTTGCAAAGTCCACTCGTTGGTTCATCAAATATTATGATTGGTTTTTGGCTTACCATAGACATAGCAAGCAACAATCTCTGTTTTTCTCCACCTGATAACGAACTTGGGTGCATTTCTTTTTTATCAAATAAGTCTACCCTCCTCAAAATTTCATTTTTTAATTCATCCTCTTTAGTAATAGTTGAAATTTCTTGCCATACAGATTCTGTAAAAAGTTGATAATTAACATCTTGCATAATCGCAAAAATATTTTCACATCGTTTTTTTACTTTTACTCCGTTATAAAACACCTCTCCTGTTCCTCTTGTCAGCCCCATCAGCAAATTGATAAAAGTGCTTTTCCCAACACCATTTTGACCAATGATGAAATTGATACCGGATTCAAAGGCAATACTGAAGTCAAAGATTTCCTTTCTTTCATATTTTTTTTTGAAATTCAAACAAGACAATGCTTTACAATCAAGATCTGAAGAATTTTTCTTTAACACTTCTACTTGCTTATATTTCCTGCTTAAAAAATTGTTTTTAGAAATCGCATTAAAACTCCTTAGATTATGTTTTTCAGAAACCTGTTCAAAGAAATCATCACAAAACTGCTCTTTTGTGTATTCTTTATAAGTTCCATTTTCTATCACACACAATTTATCAAGCATATCTTTCAGATAAAACAATCTATGCTCCACAATGATGATAATTTTCTTTCTTTTTTTCAGTTCCATAATGGCATTCTGTAAATGCTCTATTGCAACCTGATCTAAGGAAGATGAGGGTTCATCCAACAAGATAATTTCATTTTCAGAAATCCCACAAGCTGTTACTGCAATCAACTGCTTTTCGCCTCCAGATAGTTCAAAGATATTCCTATCTAATAATTCCTTTGTACCTAAAACCGCTGAATAATACTGAATTTTATCTAAAATCAAATCTTTGTCTATGTTTCTATTTTCCAACTGAAAAGCCAGTTCATCGGTTGAATTGATACAATAAAATTGTGTTTTAGGATTTTGAAACACTGTAGATATAAATTTAGATCGTTCCAATATTGTCAAGCCAAACAATGATTTTCCGTTAAATACAATATCTCCTTCTAATTCTGCATTATTGTATTCCGGAATGATTCCATTGATAACTTTTAGCAAGCTACTTTTTCCTGTTCCTGAATGTCCTGTAATGACGGTTACTTCACCGGGTTTGAAAATCATATTTATATTTTTCAATATGCTTTCACCGTCAAAACCCACTGTTAAATTTTGTAATTCAAGCATATTTTCCCCTTATATATAGATAGATTATCCATGCCATTATTAAGAAAAACATAAAGTCAACAAGTCCCATATATGTTTCACTAATACTTGTTCTCTTTTGATTTACAGCCAACCCTTTCGTCATAGCTGATACCGTCAAATCATCTGCTGCCTTTGATAAGCACATCAATAATGGCACTAATCTATATTCAAATAATAAAATTGGACTCTTTATTAACCTTTTAAGCGTCAATCCTCTCAAACGCATAGCTTTTTTTATATTACTATAATCAATCCTTGCAGCATAAAAGAAACGTACCATTACCGTCAAGGGAATGGCTATTTCATCTGGACATTTCATTTTTTTTAATGAGTAAATGCTTTCTCCAACATTTGATGTAAGTATGGTATATCTCCCCATCAAAAATGCGGGGAGAATTTTTTTAATAACCATCACTATTATCAATAGAATTGCAACCACAGGATTGTAATTAAGCCCTATCAGAAATTTATCAGCAGAATAAACAAACAAAAGAGTAGCCACTCCAATAATAGCTACTCTTATATATTTTGCGTTAATTAAAAGTATTATCGGAATTGTGGATATTAAAATGGCTTGCACGAAATACTTTGTTTGAATATTGCCTAATACCATTACATATGAAAGAACTATCGTCATAAAAAGTTTTGTACGAAAATCAAGTTTGATTATCATCCTAACTCTCCATGAAATCTTATTTTTCCATACCGGCTTTTTTGAAGTGTTTTTTTAGAAATGCCATTCCAATGCTGCAACCTATATATGCACCGATAATTCCTACTATTGCCATTACAACAATAATCCAATTCGGCATAACACTAAGCATCTTATCAATGAACTCTTGATTGTATCCTTGTTCTAACATTTGCTTAATATATTCATTTCTTGATATAAAAATTGGAAGCCAATTTCCTAACGTGCAAAGAGGAGCAATTGAAAATGCCAATCTTGCTTTCTTTACATTGGTATATTCTCCTGATTTCAAAATTATTTCAGCAATAATACCGGCGATAACAGCCGTTAATAATGCCCAAGGTCCATGTCCCATAGCAACATATATCAATGCAATCAATAATGATTGAATAAAAATCATTCCTCTTTTTTTAATTTTGGTAGAATATAGCATATTTACAGGCCCTACCAAAACTCCCTGCGCAAATGGGACAACCGGCATTAAAACCGGAACCATTGCTAAAAATGATCCAATCATCATAAATATGAATCCTAATACGGAAAATAATCCTATATTGATTAAATCCTTTACCTCTAATTTATTCATGTTTAATCCTCCTAATCACCATCTTTTTCAATCTTCATAATATAGTTTACGATGGTATCTTTTAAAAACTCTCTTTGGCTATCAAAGCTTTTTCTTGCATCTAATATCTCGGTGCTTAAAATTAACCCATTTATATAATTTACTAAAAAATCATCTTCAAATATATCTTCTTCTATTTCTAATTTTTTTGCCACAACAGCAAATTGTTTTTTTGCAATTTCCTTCAATCTTGGATATAAATTATATAAATCTTTGTTATAGTCTTTTGATTTCAGAAAAATCACATATAGCCTCATTAAATCAGTAGATGCTAATGCTTTATCTACTAAAATTTCTCCAATTTGTTCAAATTTATTTTTACCGTTGTTACTCTCTAAATACTCATCTATTAAAGTATTCCTATAAACATTTCCGTCAATCATTAAATCATATAACATTTCTGTGGTACTACTATAATGTCGATATATACCTCCTTTGCTCATACCAGTTTCTTTTACAACATCTTCCATCGTAGTTTTATCAAATCCTTTTCTAAGAAATACATTTTTCGCATGATTTCTTATTTGTCTCATTCTCTCTTCCTTTGGTAATCTTTTTTGTCGTGTCATATTGTTCTCCTTTATAGAGACTTTAGCGTCGCTATAAAGTTATTATATTCCTTTTAAGAGAACTTTTCAATATGTCCAATCAATTAAATTTGAATAATTTCATCCATTTTTATCGGTATTTTTTCATATGGAGATAACATCTTCTGAGT
This sequence comes from Aedoeadaptatus ivorii, assembly GCF_030815095.1. Classification (NCBI taxonomy): domain Bacteria; kingdom Bacillati; phylum Bacillota; class Tissierellia; order Tissierellales; family Peptoniphilaceae; genus Aedoeadaptatus; species Aedoeadaptatus ivorii. Next base: position 101,577 of record NZ_JAUSWF010000006.1, on the reverse strand, counting down.
TCCTAATATATTGCCTATTTCTTGCCATATTCTAATTGTTTTCAATATATATTGATTCCTTTTACTTAAATCAGTAGAATTTAAAATGGAATTTCTAAAAAGCTCCAAAGCATTCACTACTCCATCAGGCCAATATTCATTTAATATATCCTTACAAGTTCCATATTTATTTTCACCAATCAATTCATAAATTGGCAAATCGGAAAAGAGATTCTTATCATTGATATTATAATGATTATCATCATAAAGCTCTTTATTCATGCAAGGACTCCAAACAATTGGACCATTCGTATCTACCAAAATCAAATTTCCACTATTCGTAGTAATTCCAATTCTGTGAAGTAATGTCATATAATTTTCAGAATTATCGGGCTCAATTCTATTTTGTATATTTATGGTTATGCTAATATTATTTATATAACCTATTATTGTATCAAAAAATAAATCAAAATTAGAAGTTACCTTCTGAAACTCAAATGGTGTAAACCCTCCAACTGCTCTACCTAGTATATCAATTAAAGGAAATAAAACATGAATGCTGCAATCTGCACTAATATGCCTAATTGTTGTTCTATTCTGTAATTCTCTACAAATCCTTATAAATGTATCTATTGTATTCAATTCAGGATAAAATGTATTTAAAAAATACTCACATCCATTCTCCTTTGAAAGTTTTATAAATTTAATAAATTCTTTCTCATGGATAGGATGCTCTTGTATTACATTAATTCCTTTATTCAATAGTTCTTCAACAATAATACTTCCTTTTCCGCCAGCAATAGTTGATTTTATTACCACACAAGCAACATCACATATTGATTTGTCTATTTTATTTATATCTGTGTATAAAGGCACATTATATCTCTTTGCACATTCTTTTGACCAGTTACTACCTCTTGAAAAAATACCAACTAATTCAAAATTCTCTTTATTTTTTTCTATTGCATTTAGATACACCTGCCCAAATCCCACACCAAATACAACTACTTTTAATTTTTTCGACATAGTTTTTACCTTTTTGCTTAAAATAGTCCTCTCAAAACACTTTCATAGTATTCTTCTGTTAAACAATCGACATGAGTACCCAAAATATCTTTTTTCTCTAAATCTCCTACCAAGAACTTGTTCCAATACTCAATTACATCTGGTTTACTAGTAGTCATTGTACCTAGCGGGGTATTATCGCATAACAACAAATTTACTTTACCAAAATACACTTCCGGCTCGTAATACTTAATTGCCCTAAAACTTTTCTTAAATAATTCAAAAACACCTTCAAATTGCTCTTTTGTTACATTTTTTTCAAATTCTATATTTTTCTTAGAAATATAATCATATATTCTTCTTATACGATCAGTTTTACTTATTTTACTTAATTTTATATAATCTTCTTTAACAGTTGGATATGAATCTCCTAATTCTAAGTATCTATCATCACTAAATTTTTCTCCATATTTTTCCTTTAATTGAAATATTGCATCATATATAACATTATCATCAAAATAACCTAATTTGCCGACATCAGCACCCATTGTCATTCCAAATGCTTTTTCTAACAAAATATCATTATCTGCAACTACATTCATTGGAATAGAATCTATACAAGTTACAGATACAATCTCCACTCCTTTTTCCGCCAAAATTTTTGCCATTTCTACCGAAATAAAGCCTCCTATGCAATACCCTATCAGTTCAATTTTTTTGAGTTTCGCATTCGCATTATATATCTCCTCTGCATATTTCTGACCTAATTGAGAAATAACTTTTTTATCTTCTGTCCTTAAATATTGCTCCATATCATTACAAATTATTCCAATCACATTATCATTCACTTTAGACAAGTGTTGAAATAAGTTACTATACGCATTTAAAGTTCCGCTTCCATCGTGAACAAATACCTTAGTAGTATCACTTTCAGGGTTACTTCTTAAAAAAATTAAATTATTCAAATCATTTGTTACTACTTTTTCAGAATCATAATTAATATTTTTACTTTCGTTACTCATTTCTAACCTCTCAATATAATCACTTAATTCTCTAATAGTTGGTTTTTCAATCAATGCAACCATTAATTCATCCCAATTCAATTTTTTTATTGTATCAAATTCTTCTTTAATACTAGCAACAATTTTCGCTGCCAATAAAGAATCTCCTCCTACATTATAGAAATTATCATCTAATTCTATTCTCCTAGTGTCCAATATTTTTTCCCATATAATTTTTATTCTTCTTTCCATTTCTGACAATGTAGATGATTCTTCTATAAAATCCTCTATAAAGAAATCAGCAAGTTTATTTCTATCAATTTTACAATTCTGAGTTAAAGGTATTTCAGAGATAAATTTTATATATGACGGCATCATATAATTTGGCAGTTTCATTCCTAAATATTCTTTTAATTCAGATTCTAATATACTTTCTATATCTTCATTTTTTTCAGACTGAATTGTATTACTTATTTTTACAAAAAGTATTATTGAGTTTTTATTTTTATTCGATAGTATTGCCACAGAAGTATCCACCTTAGGAAAAGAATTTGCTACAGATTCTAACTCTGCTAATTCTACTCTATGACCTCTTATTTTAACTTGCCCATCGACTCTGCCCAAAAATTCAATTGTTCCATCAGGATGATATCGACCATTATCACCAGTATCATACAATCTCTTTTTAAGTTTTTCATGCATGATAAACTTTTCGCTCGATAATTTAGGATCGTTTAGATATCCATTTGCCAATCCCTCTCCTGCAATATACAGTCTTCCTTCTACCCAATCAGGACATGTATTTAAATCATTATCTAATACGTAAAATTCTTGGTTTGATAATGGCTTTCCATACGGAATACTCTTTTCATATCTATGAGTAGGATCTATTATATGAAATATTGACCATATACTTGCTTCTGTGGCTCCACCCAAACTTACAATATCAGTATTCTTAAACAATTCTCTAATTCTGATAGGTAAATTAACAGGTATCCAATCTCCAGACAGCATAACTAGCCTTAATGAGTCTGCACCTTTTAATTGTTCCGCTTTTAAATATGACGCAAACATTTCCATTTGTGCTGGTACAGTATTCCATATAGTAATTTTTTCGCTTTCTATAAGTTTTTGCCACTCTACTAAATCTTTATTATTTTGTGGAATTATAAGTGTTCCCCCAACTGTCAGTAATCCAAATATGTCAAAAACAGATAAATCAAATGCTAAATTAGAAAGGCATAACACCTTATCTTTATTTGTAATATTAAATTTCCCAATGATGTCTGTTATTGTATTCATAGCTGCTTTATGCGATATAATCACACCCTTAGGTTCTCCAGTACTTCCTGACGTATATATTACATACGCAATATCATCCGGTTCAACATTGTTAATTTCTAATTCTTCATTAACAATTTTGTCAATACAATCAACATTCAGTATTTTAATTTCATTCAAATAGTTGCTATTCTCTTCATAAATACTGGAATTTGATGTTATAACACACTTAGCTTTTGAACTACTCAAAATTCTATTTTTTCTATCAATCGGTTGATCTTGTGCTAATGGTAAATATATCAAACCATTCATCAAACACCCCATTGTTGCTGCTATCTGCCATACTCCCCTTTTCAAATCTATAGCTACAATGTCTCCTTTAATGCACCCTTTAGATCTCAAAATTGATTGTATGGTAGCTACATAGCGCCCAAGAATCTCATAAGAATATGAAGTCTCTTCAAATTTCACAGCCTCTAATTTTGGGCAATCTCTTACGTTATTATAAAATCCATCAATCAAAGTTTTTGGCTCAAAATTTTTACTAGTATTATTAACAATACTTCTTATATTGTTTGTTTTTTTTGATATTTTTATTATTTCATTTTCTTCATATAAATTATTTTGGACTCCTTCCAATAAAGCTGTTGAAAATGACTCAAACGCATCTTTGATCATATTTTCAGGAAAAACATCTTTATAATCCCAAGTTATAAAAATACCATTATTACCTCTCATAACTTGGCAATCTATAAGCACTTGTGGTGTTTGACTTATTTTATATTCTAGATTACCATACTTGGTTATTTTATTAATATTATCATTATTTTCAATCCCAAGAGTACTAGTATATACATAAGGCATAACTATATTTCTCTTTTTTTCTTTTGATAAATGTCTAATAACATCAACCCCCGAATAAGTAGAATGCTCAATGTCTCTCCACAGTTGATTTTGAATTTGTAATGCTCTGTCAATAAATCTGCTTTTTTTGAAAAGTTGTACTTCCAGTAAATTGGTTGTCGTAAAATCCCCAACAATTCTATCAATTTCACTGTGTAATTTATCTCTTTTATTAAGTGTTATATTCACACAAAAATGATTGTTTCCAGACCATCTGCTTAAAGTTTCTACATATACTGCAAGAATCAAGCTTGACAAACTAATCCTATATTTTTTGCAAACTTCTTCTAATTCAACAATTTTTTTATTTTCTAATAGCAAATTAAATTGCTTAGTTTCAACACTTCTATTATTTCGCATGGGGATTTTAGGTGCATCCGGCATTTGAGAAATACGTTCTGTCCAATATTTCCTATCTCTTTCCATTTTTGATAAATGACTAGGAAATTTATTTCTATTTTCATTAAATACTATCACATCTCTAAAAGAAAGTGTTTTTTGAATACTTTTAAAATCTTCAAAATAATATGATTCTAATTCATTCATTATTATGCTAATACTTACAAAATCGGCAATTATCATATCTAATGAAAAATGTAAAATAGATGAATCTGAGGTCTGAGTAATCCCCATATCAAATAAAGGCCATGTTTCAACGCTGTATTTTTTATTAAATAAAATTTCCCTAATTTCAAGTAAATGTTTCTGAACTTCATCATACGTACAGTTTTTGAAATCCCATTCTTTAATTCTAGGTACTTCCCAATTATCTAAAATTTTTTGAGTTCCATTTTTCAACATCATTGCATGTAACATATCATTGTTTTTCACTACATTTTCCCAAGCCAACTGTAATTTATTTAAATCTAACTTTGGGTATTTAAATTCAGAATAAATTTTGCAATTCATGCCTCCATAATCATATGTTTGAGAACTACCAAGCATATAGGAACTTTGGATACTAGATAATGAAAAAGGTTCATACTTGTTATTCTCATCACTAATAATCTGATTATTACCACCATGGATTAAATACTCGAGAATTTCTTCTTTATACTTTCTAATTTCTTCCTTAATAGTTTCATCAACTACATTCTGAGGTGATTCATAACATAATTTGTCATTTTCGACATAAAGAAGAATTCCTTTTTCTTGATACTTCAAAAGCAAAGTATTAATATTCATTATTCTACATCTCCTTCCGTTAAATATCTTTAAAAATATCCTTTATCTATATTTTGTTCATCATTTACTTTGTCATCAGATAATTTTTCTAAGATATATTGACTCAATTTATAAATATTCGAATTTTCCAAAATAACGAATAAAGGTAAATTAATACCAAATTCATCATTTATTAAATTAACAATCTGAACTGCATTCAAAGAATTTCCACCCAAGGCAAAAAATTCATCATGCAAACCTATATCACTACTATCCAATATTTTTCCCCATATTTTAAGTAGTTTTTGAGATATATTTTTATTATATTTTTCATCATTATTACAAATTACTTTGCTGCTTTCTTTAAATTCAACGGTCTCTTCATCTTTATCACTTGTCTCATCTTCCACAAAATTTCTATCAGACAATGCAAATTGAATCTTATTTCCAACTAAATACTCAATTCTTCTAACATAGTTCAAAAACATATTATTAAGTAATTCAACACCAAAAATTTCATCTACTGAATCCCATATAATCTTTAGATTTCCATCATCTTCAATAACTTGATGATCTAACCAAACTTGCGGTGTCTGCGAAATATTATAAGAGATTTTTCCTAACCAATCATTTTTTCCACCCTGAGATAATCCTATACCACTAGTGAATACAATTGGCATTAATGATCCTTTTTCTTTCTTCTGTTTTAATCGTAACTCTCTGCTAAATTTAATTGCACTATATAACCCATGATTCATGTCGTCAGATAACTGTTTTTGTAAAATTCTAGCTCTATTTACTAATATATCTTCATTACTATTTTTGACCTCAAGGTATGTCAATGTGGTAAAATCTCCAACAATTTTATTTATATCAGGATGAATTTCATTTCTATTGAATTGTGTAATATTAAGCACAAATTCTTTGTTTAAGCTATACTCTCTCAATGTATCCGAAAATAATGTAATCAATAAAATCGCAGGTGTAACTTCATAACTTTTTGCAATTTTCCTTATTTTATTCCATCCATCTTCTGAAACGTAAGCTTCTCGTCTCGAAAATATTTGATTTTCAACTTTATCCTCAGAAATACTTCCTTTTATAATTGGAGCATCTAAAAATTCATCTAATCTGTCCATCCAATACTGCTTATCTTGTCTATATTGATCAGATTCTTTCTCTTTTTCCATAGCTATTACATAATCTCTAAATGATAACTCTGGAATAATATAATGATAATTTTCATCTTCATATCTTGTTTTTAATTCCTTTAAAATATAAAACATACTCCATCCATCAAGAATAATGTTATCGAAACTTACATGGATACGTAAATTATCGTTTTTTAATAAACTCACTTTGAAGTCAAACAATGGCCATTGATCCATTTTTATTATTTCGTGAGACATTTTTTTTCTAACTGTTTTTAATGCTATTTCCATATCATCTTCTTCAAAACAAGATAAATTATTAATATCCAGTATAAATGGAGGAACCTTCTTTAATATTTGTTGTCTCCCATCTTTCAAAATTATACATCTTAACATAGGATGTTCTCTAATCATATCGTTGATTACTTTTTGAACTCTATTTATATCAATATTTTTACAATCCAATTCAAAATAGCAATGAGAAGATACTTCTCCCAAGGAATAAGCACCACTTCTTCCTGCCCAATACGCGAATTGTACATCTGTTAATGCAAATGGCTCATTTATATTTTCAACATCAGGTATAATTTTTTGAAATGATAAATTTCTCTTTTTGTCAATTTTTTTAATATACTCTGAAAGTTCTCTCAAAACAGGATATTTGAAGATGTCTCCAATTGATATTTGTACACACAATTCTTTCTGTACTTCAGAAACAATTTTCGTCGCTGTAAGAGAATCTCCTCCTAATTGAAAATAATTAGAAGTCGATAATACATTCATATCATTTAAAATTTCTTTATAAATATTGACTAATTTCCTTGTAATTTCATCATACTTTTCTGTTTCATTTTTACCTTCAATACTTTTGCTATCATAACCAGAATCTTGATTATCATGTCCTTCTATCAATTTCCTTAATTCTTTTCTGTCAATTTTACCATTTTTATTTAAAGGCATTTCTCCTACTATTACAAATTCAAATGGAATCATATATTCAGGAATCTTGTTCTTTAAAAATTTAGTTAATTCATCTTGTTTAACCTCAATTTTATTATTTCCAAGAACATATATCATTTTTCCTGTTTTTTTAACTTCAGCATCATTAGACAAATATGCGGTTCTATACTTACAATTTTCACTTGCCATTTGAATATTTTTTATGCTTGGAATAATTTTCCCATTTCGCTCTGATAAGTCAAAATCACTAAAACCTTGTTCAAGTATAGAGGCACTGATTTCAGGCAATAATAAATTATCATTTATCTCAGTTCCTATCACAACACCCATAGGAGCTAATATGGTTTTTATATCATGCAGCATATCTGAAATATTCTGAGAACGATGTAGCGAATTATATAATATGATAATATCAAAATTTTCCATTTTGAAGTTTTCTAAATATTTATTTGAAGAATTTATTTTTATAAACTCAAAACAAGTATATTTATTTTTTATGCCTTCAAACTCATTTGCAAAATATAGTGAATTGTCCGTATAAACATATTTTTCGATTTTATCTTCAAAATTTATAATTAACTCTTCTGTTAATTCGCTGTTTCTTCCACCTATATCTAAAATCTTAAGCTTTTTATTTTTGCTATCAAATACCATTTTTATAGTTTCAATAAGTTCATTTATATTTTCTCTATAATTTTTCAGTTTTTTCAAAAGTCTGGAAGGACTAAGTTTAGATTCAGAAGCATAAAACACATCAATAGCTTGTTTCTTACCCTGTATAATATCTACCACATTATTTTTGAAATTATCTAGGTTGACTGTTGTGTCTAATGCTATATCTATTTTTTTAAATAAGTAAATACCATCTTCTAAACTTATCATACTATGCTCTTGCAATAATAATAGCCATCTTTTTACGAGCAATTCGTATCCTATATCTATTTCTCCAAATTTCATTATTTCATCAAAAGAATACCTTTTTCCTTGACTAATACCCAAATCCATGAAAATAGAAAATATCAAACCTAAAACCATATTATTTTCACTATTTAGATACTCATCATAATCAATGTATTCAGATTTCAGTTTATTTATTTTTTCATTACTACTTAATCTAGTTAATGTATAATCCTTACTCTCATTACTTTCAATAAATGCGACCAATTGATTATTAGTGCCTATCTTAATAACATCAACAACAGCTTTATTAATTTTAGGATTTTCAATTAAAGCATCTTCAATTTCTCCAAGTTCTATTTGATGCCCTTTAACTTTTACCTGATTATCAAGCCTTCCTAAAAATTCAATAGTTCCATCATTCCATGTTCTTCCAGCATCTCCAGTTCTATACCATTTAACTCCATCCGATTCTATAAATTTCTTTTCTGTTAATTCCTTATCTCCCCTATATCCCTTTGCAACACCAACCCCACCAATTAACAATTCTCCTTTAACATAGTTAGGACATATTCTTCCTAAACCATCAACTACTCTATAGACTTGGTTCTTTAACGCTTTTCCATATGGAATAGAAATCCAATTTTTAGGTATTTCCTTTGGAACATTGATATAATTTGACCAAATGGAAGCCTCTGTTCCTCCTCCCATTCCAACTACAAGAGAATTTTTGCTTCTGTTATAAAATCTTTTAGGTAATGTTGTTGCAATCCAGTCTCCAGAAAGAAAAACTAATCTCAATGGAATAGAAACATCTTTACCCTCTGCCATAGTTACTAGCATATCAAAAAGAATTGGCACCGAATTCCACATTGTTACTTCATATTTTTCAATAAGTTTTAACCAAAGTTCCGGATCTTTGAAATTATTATCATCTAAAGTAATGATGGTTCCTCCAGCCGATAATATTCCAAAAATATCATAAACTGATAAATCAAAATCAATTGCTGATACCATTATTACGCTATCATTGGCATTTACTTCATATCTTTCATTTAAGTCATTGATTGTATTAACAGCACTATTGTGTGCAATTTCCACACCTTTAGGAATTCCCGTCGTTCCTGATGTCATAATTACATAGGCTGTATCAAACGGACTAATATTGACAGGTTTTTCAATTATACTTTGAATAGTTGATTGATCTATATCAACAAATGTGATATCTGTATCATCTAAATTAAAATCCCTTATTGTATTTTTATTGGATAAGACATGTTTTATTCCTATCTGTTCATATATTTTCCTTCTTCTTTCGTTGGGTTGATTAATACCGATAGGAACATATGCTGCGCCGGCAAATAAAATTCCTAAAATACCAACTATTTGACTATATCCCCTTGGCAATGTTATTCCCACGTAGTCATTCTTTTTTACTCCAAAAGAAATTAAATTTGTTGCAATAATTAACGCCTTTTTGTATAAATCTCCATAAGTTAATTCAATACCGGATTGTGCATCCACAATAGCAACTTTTTCCGGGTTTACTTTAATCCTATCAAGAAATTCTGTATAGAGAGTTTGTTTAGGGTAACTCAAAGGCAAAATATTTTTTAATTCTTTTTCTCTATCTTCAATCTGATTCAACGGAAGAATTTCAGGCAATCTATACCAATTTTCATTATCACTTAATGATTGTAATAAAGTGTATAAAGAGTCGAACATATCATCAATCATTCCATCTGGATATAATTCATCAACCACATCCCAGCATAATACAATCTCATCATCTACTAAATAAGTTTGAAAATCGAGCCAAACTTGTGGAGTTTGTGATACCATATAGTTTATTTTCCCGAATATTTTTCTTGTTTCCTGAGTCTCTAAAGGATAATCTATATTACAAGCAAACACCACAGGTGCAATATTGATAGTTTTTCCAACTTCTTTATAAACATCTCTTTGTACCTGCACTCCAGAGTATGAGCTGTGAGAGGCATTTTCTAAAAATGTGCCAGATATAGTTTTCACTCTATCTAAAAATTTTTCATTCTTTCTTTCACACTCAACTAATAGAAGATTAGTAAAATCTGCAACCATTCTTTTAACACTATTATCATTTACATCTCTATTGAATAATGGTACATTGATCACAAATTTTTCTTGATTTGTCCATCTTTCAATAATCATTGAATATGCTGATAACAGAACCATTGATGGGGTAACTTTATTTTTATATGCATTTTCTTTAATCTTAATCCAGTTTTCTTTGCTAATAATTTTCTTTCTTCTTGAAAAAACCACTTTTTCAATCATTTCTGGTTTTTTGTTAATGGGTAAGTTAGGTGCCTCTAAAGGAAAACTGGATTCAATTTTTTTCTTCCAGAATTCCTTATCTTTTTTGTATATTTCGTCATCTATTTTTCGTTCCTCCAGATAATTTTTAAAAGTATAATTGCTATCTATTGAAACTTTATCTTCTCCGCAGTACAGCTCTACAAGTCTACTCATTATAATGCCTATGCTCATTATATCTGCAACTAGAATATCAATATCTAAAAATATTCTATGTTTTTTATCCTTTAGTAACGCAATGCTAAGGCTAGCTACTTCTCCAACTTCTATATCAAATTTTCTATGAGACATTTCTTTTCTCATTTCCAATAATTTTATGTCTGCATCTTCTTCAGATAGTGAAGTATAATTAAAAATTTTAACTTCTTTTGAGTATGGTTCTTCCATAATTTGCTGAGTACCATTACGGTTAAATTTTGCTCTAAGCATTGGATTTTCCATTTGTAAACAGTTCCAAGCAGCAGTTAATTTATCTGTTACAATCTCTTGTCCATCAATTTCTAAGTATGCGTGACACCCAACACCACCTAGAACCTGATCTTCTTCTCTCCCTACAAAATAAGCATACTGTACATCCGTTAAAGGGAACTCTTCCGAAATATTCTTTTCTCTTGATTCAGTCTTTTTATCAATATTTTTAATATTTGCTTTTTCAATAAGTCTAATCCAATCTTCAAGTGTAGGATTTTCCATTAGTTTTGCAAACGATAATTTTATCCCTAATTTTTTAAGCTCTGAAACTATTTGCATGATTTGGATAGAGCCTAAACCCTTTTCAATCAAATTGTCTTTTCCTGAAGGTTTAAATCCATCTAAGTTTGCTTGTAACATTTCATCAAGAAGTCGTACTGCCTGCTGTTTAGTTTGATATGTTTCCATATTGTAGCCTCCTTATCTATTTAATCATTTGTTGTTTTAATTTACTTTTATCTACCTTTCCAACGCTTGTTAATGGCCATTGATCAACATACTGTACTTCATCCGGTAACTTAAAAGAAGCAAGTCCTCTTTCTACCAAATAATTCCTTATATCTCTAAGTGTAAGAACGGTACTCCCCTTCAAAATAAATACACCTATTTTTTCTCCGAGAGTCTCATCGGGTATGCCAACAATTTGCACTTCTCTAATATTCTTATTTGTAAGCAAAATATTTTCCAACTCAGAAGGAACTATTTTTTCTCCAGCACGATTTATCATCTCCAACACACGACCAACAATTTTATAATTGTCTCCATATAACTTAGCGGCTCTATCTCCTGTTCTTAAAAAACATTCTTCTGTAAACTGAGTATCATTTAGTTTTGATGAATCATAATATTCCAAAATAGTATATGGTCCCCTAACTATTAGCTCTCCAAAATCTCCATCAGGAACCTCTTTCCCGTTTTCATCAACAATACGAGCTTCGTCAAACTCACTTAACTTCTTCCCTTGAGTATGTAATCTGTCATAATCATCGTCCAAAACCCTAGAGCAAGTAATCAACGACTCACTCATGCCATACAATTGCAATAATTTACAATTAAATTCTTCCTGAATCTTTTTTGCTAAGTTAGAATCAAGAACAGATCCACCTATCTGTATATACTTCAAACTGCTGATATCAGCATCATCATTTTTAAGATATTCTATACACATATTAGCTAAAGTAGGTACCAATGCCATAATGCTAACTTCCTGTTCCTCAATCAAAGGTATTATTTCATCAGGACTGGATACTCTACAAGTAACTACCTTACCACCTTTTGACAATGTCCCAATCATTCCCGGACAACAAAGTGCAAATTTATGGCTCATAGGTAAAGCTGCCAAATACACTGTATCTTCATTCATATCTGTTACATTTGCCAGTTCTTTTGCTAAATATATAAATTCACAATGCCTATTAGGTATTAGTTTCGGAAAGCCGGTTGTACCTCCTGACAATAAAAATATAGCTGTTTCCTTATACTCTAATTCTTCAACAAATTTATTTTTTCTATTTTGTCTTAAGGTACATAACTTCTCATATTTCTCTGTTTCGCCAATCAAATAAACTTGTAAATCTTCTTTCGTATCTTCTATAATATTAGACACCATATCTTCATATGAAAATCCTAAGTACCTGTTAATTCCAATATATGCTTTTGCATTTGTTTTATTTAAAATTCCCTTAACTTCTGAATATCTATGACCCATCAAGATAATTACAGGAATCACTCCTATACTCATCATTGCAAATAAAATTATAATAAATTCTTTGCTATTAGGAAGTTGAAATAATACTTTATCTCCCTTACAGAATCCTTGATTTAAAAGTCCATTAGCATAACAATCCACTTCATCTTTAAGTTGTCTATATGTCAATTCTTCATTTTCATCTACAACTGCTACTCTATCGGCGTATGTATTTGACCACATTTTCAAATGTTCGCCAACAGTTAGATGCTCCCAAACATCTTTATCATAAAAGTTGATTAATTGTCTCTTAATCTCTAAATTCATAATATTTGCCCTACCTTTTTAATAGCATAACGCAAAAACAAATTTTTCTTTTTCAAAAATCAAAATCTCCTTTTGAATATTATTTTCTTTATCTATAACTTTCATTACATTATTATTTTTATTAATAACATCGACTGTTTCCAAATTTTGAATTAAACCGACTCCTTTATATTTTAAATAAGCTTCTTTAGAAACCCAATATTTGTAAAAGTCTTTCAAACCTAATATTTTTTCATTGTTAATAAAAAAATTATTCTTAATTTCACTATAATCTATATTTCTTTCTATATTTTCAATATCAACTCCTATATCATTTCTTGAGAAAGCTACTATTGAAAATCCTGTGGTATGTGATATATTAAAATGTAAATTCAAATGATTTCTAATATATGGTTTATTATATTTACCGTAACGCCATCTAATCTCTTCGAATTTTAGTTTCTCAATTTTAGAAAATAGCAAGTTTACTATTGCTTTTGTTACAGCATAATTAATTCTGTCACTTTCTTTTCTATACTTCCACATAATTTCAATTTGATCTTTACTTAAATATGGAATACATTCACTTATAATTCCATAACTATTTGTTTCTACAGCAACTACTGCTATACAATCATCATGTATAAATTGAACTACCTCATTAATGTCAAATTTTGTTAGTTCTGTAATTTTAATTATTTTTAACGTTTTCATTAATATAGCTTTTTATTTCCCTTATAACCATTTCAGGAGATGTATTAACAAACATATGCTTGCCATCTATATATTTATAGACGAATCCTTTTGTTGTATAATCTTGCCATTTTTTAAGTTCTTCTAATTTCATTTCTTGATCTTTATCTCCCATAAGTCCAAGTATGGGACTTTCTAATTTTTCATGTTTTGTATCTTGATAGTCTTCGTCTATTACAAAATCTGCTCTAAGTGTCGGTAAAAAAATTGAAATCAATTCTTTATTATCTAATATCTCTTTCGGGGTTCCCTCATATCTTCTTAGCCCTTCTATAAAACCTTCGTCATCAAGGTAATAGATTGGGTTTGGTTCTTTATACACTGGAGCACGTCCACCTGAAATTATTATTCCTCTTGGATTTTCATATCTTGAATTTTTGATCTTTAAGGCTATTTCATAAACTATTTTTGTTCCCATACTATGTCCAAATAAATAGTAAGGTTTTCCAAAATCAAAATTTTCTTCCATATCATTGAATAATGTTTCAACTAAAATATTAATATCACTTATAGCTTTTTCAGAAAATCTATTTTCTCTTCCTGGATATTGAGCAACAAATATCCTTACATCTTCAAATTCATATTTCCAATTTCTAAATGCAGATACTCCACCTCCTGCAAACGGAAATATAACAAGACTAGCTTTAATATTGTTTTCGTCTAATTCTTTATTTAGCATTTCAAAATTTTTTGACATAAATTCACCTTTTAATATATTTTTTGTTAGCAATAGCTAACTTTTATTCATTATATACCATTTGATAACATTTATCAATGAGTTTTTGAACGTTTTTGTAAAATAATTAAAAAAAATAGCATAAAAAACTTATTTAAAAGTTATCTATGCTATTAATTATAAGGTTTCATTAAAATGTTTTTTTAATTTTTTAAACGTTTCATCTGATATAACGTGTTCTATAAGACAAGCTTCACTTTCTGCTTGTTTAGGATTAACTCCAAGTTTAATGAATACGCTAGTAAGATACATATGTTTTTTATACATCTTTTCACAAAATTTTTTTGATTCGTCTGTTAAACGAATTATTTTATCATCTCCATAAGTTATCCTGCCTTTATTGTCAAGTTTTTTTAGCATTCTTGTAACCGTCGGTCTTTTGTAATCCAAATAGTTAGCAATGTCTATATTTCTAACCTCTTCATTTTCCAAAGATAAAATATATATGGCTTCTAAATAATTTTCTTCAGCAAATTCCCTGTGTAAAATAAATTACTCCCCCTCTTAAATTGTTAGTAACTAATAATTTAATTAAATATCTTTAAATATGATAATTTAAAATATTTTTTAATATCATACATATTATTATAGTTGTAAAAGTATCTATTTCAAAGTAATTTTTTTAGTTTTTTAAAATTTAAGTTATCATAAAATAGTGTATTTTTAAATTAAAAATAGCAAAAATAGCAAGCACAGTAAGTGCATATGCACTTACTAAAAATGAAATAAGAATACTACGATTATATCACTTATTTTTTCCCATTTTACTTGTTGGGGAATATCCCCAAACCCCTAGATTTATAATAATTAAATTCAGCAACAAACGCTTATAATAGCCCCAACGTAAACTTGAATATTCCCTCAAAAAGTGATACAATATGAATGATAAAAATTTAAATCAGGAGATTTCCAGACGAAATATATAGAATAAATTAAACCTGTAAGTCAAGTAATCCTACTTGAATTTACAGGTTTTTCTTTTTTATTTCTATTAATAAATTTATTAGGTAGACGAACTTCAATGAGGTTTACTACGAGCTCTATATATACAATTATTATCCCATAATAAAGAGGGATTGAGAACAAAATGTAGTATTTTATTACTACAACTATAATATACGAGGAGGTTAAATTATGACAAGTAGATTTAGGAATAACGGAATCTATTTAATGTTATCTGATGAGGAGTTAGAATTGTTAAATGAAAAATATAAAGCATCTAAGTGTAAAACTCTTAGGCAATTTATTATGAAATGTATTTTAGAAAAAGATATTTATGTATTAGATATGGATGTCTTTCGTGAAATGTCAACAAATATAAGTCGTACTTCAAATAATATAAATCAAATTACTAAAAGGGTAAATACTACATCAATTATATATAAAGATGATGTAGAAGATTTAAAAATCTTATTAGAAAATCAGGCAAAAGATATTTTCTCTATACGTAAAAAAATATACTCTCTTACTAATTCTAATAGCATAAATACTGAGAAAGAATAATGGCAATTACTAAAATTCATCCTATAAAATCCACTTTAAAAGCAGCACTTGATTATATTATGAATAGTGATAAAACAGATGGAAAAATTCTAATTTCCTCCCTAAACTGTAACCCTATAACTGCTCATTTAGAATTTGAACAAACAAAAATAGAATGTAATTCTAAAGCAAAAGTTTTGGCAAGACATTTAATTCAATCTTTTTTCCCCGGAGAAACTACTGCTGAAGAGGCTCATCAAATAGGAATAGAACTATGCGAAAAAATCTTAAAAGGAAAGTATGAATATGTTCTTACTACCCATATAGATAAGGGACATATTCACAACCATATACTATTTAATAATGTTTCTTTTGAGACTGGTAAAGCATATCAAAGTAACAAAAAAACTTATCACCAAATTAGAAATCATAGTGATAATTTATGTAGAAAGTATAAGCTATCAGTTATAGATGAAGATTATGTAAAATTTAAGGAAAAGTATAAAACCAATGGTAAATCCTACAAAGAATATATTGAATTTAAGAAAGGAAAATCCTGGAAACATAAACTTCAAATCGCTATTGATCATACTATTAATAAAGCAAATAGCTATGAGAATTTCTTAAAGCTTATGGAAGAATATGGCTATGAAATTAAACTTGGAAAATATCTTTCTTTCAGGCATAAAAAACAAGGAGAAAAAGGGCGATTCATTCGTGCGAGAGAAACTACTCTTGGAAAAGATTATACAAAAGAGAAAATAAAAGAGAGAATTGAAAATAAGGTAAATGAAAATTACAAAAATAACAAAATTTGTTATGATAAAAAATCTTATAAGAAATTTGATAATATAATAGACACAGAAAGTAATGAAAAGGTTAAATCTTCTAAAGGTTATGAAATATGGGCAAGAAAGCATAACATGAATACTATGGCGAAGACCTTAAATCAGCTTAGAAAATACGGACTATCATCTAGTATGGATTTGGAAACTAAACTCCAAGAAGAGGCTGTTAATAGGCAAGAAATCCTAAATAAGATTAAAGATGTTGAAAAAGTTATGAGCAAAATTTACGCAGCTATTGAAGACATTAACACTATAAAAATAAATAAGGTTATCTATAAAACCTATAAAGAAAATCCAAATGATAAAGATTTTTATAGTGAATATAAGCCTCAAATTATCGCATATGAAAAAGCAATAAATACTTTAGAAAAGTGTCAATATAAAAATCCAAGTATAAAAGAGTTGTCAAAATTATATGATGAATACAAAAATAAAAAAGATATTCTTATGGATGACTACGCCAACGAGAATATCTTGATAAATGAATTGACTCAATTAAGAAAGAATACTGATAAGTATATTTATAATGAATTGTATAAGTAATTGGATCTATAAAAAAATGATAGGATAGTGTGGAAACTTTTCCACAGCCCCTTTCAAATATGAGCTCTCATTTTGCCTTTGCCAATAAAAATCGAGTAGGACTAAATATAACCCTCTCACACCATCGTACGTGCCATTAGACATACAAGTAGTTCAATGCAAATAATAATCAAAACAGCTTTAAAGTCCTCTCTTTTTGAGGATTTCTTTGTTTATATAGTACAATCCTGTTATGTTAGTTACAACTTAATAATAGTCGCCAAACCCCTAGGACTGTTTTCCATCTACAGTGGGACATTTAATTTTCTTTTAATCTTTTATAATGAATTCTCGTGTTCCCTAGCCTTCCAACTCTCTTTTCTTTTTCAGACTTCAAATCCAAAACATTTTAGCTTTGTTGGTTTAATAACTTTGAATTTTGTTGCATTTATTTTAATCCTAACTTCTTTTCTATACATTGGTTACTAAAACTATTACTCTATTTGCCACTACACTGTTTGCTACTGTTAGTATACTGTAATCTACATATCTAACCAACCTTAATATCATATTCATGTTCATCAAGTCAGGTCGTTCCTCTCTTCCACATATCTCCATGTGAAATTTCAGGATTGCTATGGAATTCGTCGACAAATACGCTATTTAGGAACTTTCACCCCAGTATTGGAACTTGCCCGTTATACAAAAAATTTTGATACTAATAATTTAGTTAATATCAAAATTTTAAATACCATTATATTTTAAAAAAACAATTAATACTAAACTTATAAAAATAGCACTAATA
Source organism: Aedoeadaptatus ivorii (assembly GCF_030815095.1). Classification (NCBI taxonomy): domain Bacteria; kingdom Bacillati; phylum Bacillota; class Tissierellia; order Tissierellales; family Peptoniphilaceae; genus Aedoeadaptatus; species Aedoeadaptatus ivorii. Next base: position 83,271 of record NZ_JAUSWF010000006.1, on the reverse strand, counting down.
AAAGCTATCCAAAAAATAAATTTATCTACTTTAAACTTAGATTTAAATTTTTTTAAAGCTAAATTATATATTCCCACGCCCAATACACCACCTAATGTATTATTAATTATATCAGTTATATCAAATACTCCAATTGACAATGCGTACTGTAAAAACTCTATAGCTAAACTAAAGAAAAATACAAAAAGAATACTTTTTAAATTGTTTTTACGAAATAAAATAGATCTAATCATAATTCCCAAAGGTAAAAAAATGAGTATATTTGATACCATCTCATCAAAAATAACTTTAATATTAACTGTATTGTCATAATAAAATGGTAGTAAATTTATTTGTCGCTCAATCAATAAATTATTGATTGAAAATGTCATTTTAAATACTACAATAAAGATTAACCAAATTATATAGTATACAGTTAGCACTTTCATCCCAACTGAAATATATTGATTTTTCAATTTCATAATTAATTCCCCTTCAATCTATTAAAGTCACTTAAATTCCTTATTATACATTAACTTATATCTATTACAGTTTTCAATTAAATCATCGTGACTCCCATCACCTACTATTTTTCCATTATCCATCACAATAATTCTATCAGAATTCATCGCACATCTTATCCTATGGGTGATATATATAATAATCTTATCATTCGAATTATTTAAAATATTATCAAATATGATTTTTTCAGAAATTATGTCTAATGACGAGCTTGGCTCATCAAATAACAATAGACTTGATTTTCTATACATAGTTCGTGCTATTGCAATTTTTTGCCATTGTCCGCCTGAAAGTTCCTGCCCATTTTCAAACCAATTACCTACTACTTTATTAATATTATATTTACCATCATTTTTTAAAAATTTTGCATCAGCACTATTTAATGCTGTTAGAATCGAACAGTCGTCTTCATTTCTATCAATTTGCCCTAATATAATATTCTCTTTTATTGTCCCCTCATATTTCAAATAATCTTGAAATAATGAACTAATCTGTGTTCTATAAGATTCTATTTCAATATCATCAAATTTCATCCCATTAATTAAAAACACACCTGAATCTGGACTATACAATCCAGCTAAAATTTTTAGAAGTGTACTTTTTCCTGAACCATTTTCCCCAATTATTGCAATGGATTCTCCTTTTTTTATCTTTAAAGAAATGTCTTGCAGAGCTAAACTATTATCATCATAAGAAAAGTTTATATTAGATAACGATATTACATTAATGTCTTTTATTGATCTTAGTATAGTTTTTGTCTCTACTTTTAAATCGTCAGTTTTAAATTCAAGAAACTCTTTAAGTAAATTTATATATAAATTTGAATTAATAATATTGTATACACTGGTTCCTGTTTCATTTAGAGAACCTTGAAATATAACAATTGTGCTTATGTACACCATAGCAGTTCCAATTAAAAATTCTCCATTATACGTTTTAAATGCAAGTTCTTTAAAAATATATAAATTAATAAGAACTTGAAAAAAATTTATAACAATTATTAATAAAGCTTTCAATTTTTCAATGCTATTATTTTGATTAATAATAGTATCTGTAATTTCTTTATACTTACTAATAAAATAATTTTTTAACCTAAAAGTTTTTATCTCCTTAAAAGCAATATCGTGAGTTAATAAAAAAGAATAATACCAACTTTTCCTCTCTAAAGTACTTCTTCTATTTCTTATATTAAATTCTAATTTACCTATTTTTATTTCTCCAAACACTGATATTATGGTAACTGCAAACAAAAGAATAACCAAAAAATAATTCCATTTAATTAATACATACATAGCTATAATAGTTTGCGTTAAATTAAAAAGCAAATTAATAACTGACATCAATATTTCATATGGCTTTAATGTAGCATCTTGCTCTATTCTGTTCAAAATATCGTAAGTTTTATTATCTTCAAGTTTTTTTAAAGGCAAATCAGCACATTTTCCCATTACTTTCCTCATGGAAGAATAAGTAACTTCATTACTTAACCTTTGTAAATAGTAGTTTTTAATATTATCTACTATTACAGATATAAATTGTAAAGATAAATATATAAGTATAAGTATTATAATATTATCAAATCTAGTGGAATGAATTTGAATTATATTAATTATTGTTTGTCCTAATTTAAGAACTAAAAACGGAAAAACACCACTTACAATTGACAATATTATAGTAATCGCAAAAGAATTTTTATCTACTTCATAAATCATCTTGAATGCTATTTTTATACATTCAAGATGATTTATTTTATCCTTACCCATATATTTATCCTCTACTTCCCATTAAAATATTTATTGCTCTATTTTGTTATATGATTTTATACTTAGCAATAAATACAGAGCAATATTAATTAAAGCCATTATTACTAGAAACTTTGGAACCCATAAAATTTTACCTGGCAACTTAACAAATTCAAATTTTTGATACTGTTCAATTAAGCTATTTTCTGCAGTACCTAATCCCAAAGACGGCAAAAAATAAAATATTGATTTAAACTCAGTTTTTCCATACAATAATGATGGAATAAAAAATAAAGCACACGATATGGCTGTTGAAACCATAGAAACTTTTGAATTTATAGCGACAAATATTGACATCATTGAACTTGCAATAGTAAATAATATACTTAACAAAAATACACTTAATATAACTTTACCTATAGTTAAATTAGATATTGACAGTTGATTAAATAGTAACATTTGAAAAGATGAGTCTAAACCACTAGTGTAAATATATTTAATAGTGCCATAATAAATAGATATATTTAATATCAAATAAAGCGATATAATACTTGCTAAGGCAAGTATCTTGCTGCAAATATATTTATTTCTTCCATTTCTAGTTGTTCTAAAAATTGAATCTAGGTAATTTTCTTTATCTTCAACAATGCATTGTGATGAAATCAATATACATATTAATGATAATACTGTTACAAATATCATTACGAAAAATAGTGTATCTTCACTAAAATACCCTGCATAATAATATGGTTTATTAACCTCTTCATATTTTTTTAGAGCAAATTCTGTTATCTTGTCGTTGTTATATTTCTGTTCTATGTCTTTTTTCAACGCATCATTACAACTTTGATAAAAATTTAAATCTTTTTCTGTATCAAGTTCGTTTACATCAAGTAAACTTCCAGATGTTGTAATTGTATATGGGTATGTTATTACTCTTAATATAGGATCAAATTTCGATATATTTTTTTTAGCATCCTCTGATAAATTTTCTCTACTGTTTACATTTTCATTATTTAATATTTCTTTATAAGATTTTACTACTTTAGTTATTTTTTCTTCTGTCAAATAACCTATAGAATCTTTACTATCCTCATTAAAGTGTTCTATAGCCTCTTTACCAAAATAAGTAATTGTATCTCCAGAACTTATATCATCATATTGTATACTTACATAAGTAATAAATGATATCAAAAAAGTAAAAACTAAACCCATGCCCAAAAAGACTCTTACCGATTTTTTAAATAAAAATCTTTTAAGTTCCTGTATATATATATTCATAATCTATAAACTATACCTCCCTTACAGCTTTGACAAAGCAAACTAGTCTTATTATTTATAATTATTATAGAAGCCCACAAAATATAGACTAAAATTTCTATATATTGTGAGCCTCTATGATTCATCATTAATATGATGCTCTTGGAGTTTTTAAAGCGCGAACTCTGTTACCAGTTCTATATTCTCCTTTACCGCCACAACCACAGCCACAATGAATACAACTATCATTGTTGCCACGATATCCAGCAAAACCTGTTGAACACATGCATGCTTGTGGTTGAGCTCCACTGCCCGGATGTCTTCCTATAGGATTTATAAATTTCACATTCTCACCTCCTTCTCAATTATTTAAATATATATATACATATATACTTATCTAATTCATATCATTTTTACTGAAACTCAATTTCGTTAAATTCCTTGAGTACATCTGGATTTTCTTCCAATATCTCATGATATTTTATCAAGCTATCTAATAAATATTTTCTTTCACTTCTACAAGAATTATGTCTATAAGAAAAATGTGTGCCATATTGATCATAGCAATTTACATAACATAAAGTACATAAATTAATAGCCCAACAGTCTTTGCAATATTTGCTAGATTCTTTAATAAAATCATCAAAATATAATTCTTTTATTCTTTTTTCATCAAACCCTTTATGTACATTTCCTATCTCTGGAATATCTCCTACCTTTTCACAAATTTTGAAATTTCCGTCTACTGTAACATATATTCGTCTTTCTCCAGGGACACAACAACCATTCATCCCATATTTTTTAACAGGCTTTTCAGATAATAATCTTTTGTGTATAATCATCATAGCCTTATCTACATCAGCATCTGTAAATATTTCATTAGTATTATCTTTATTCCTTATTTTATTTTTTTCATCCCACGATAAAATTGGATCATAATAATCTTTTAAAATCATTCTTTCTTCATAAGATTGTGGTCTTGTATATATGCTTTCATGTGGTCCATAATCTATGGAAGATGTTAATATGTTTATATTCTTAGGCAACCAATCGCATTCATTTAAATAAACTTGTATCTTATCATACTTATTCTCATAATCAGGTCCTTCGATTACCATGTTTAAGGTAATGTTTTCTTTATTATTATATTTTTCTGCTGATCTCAATAAAATTTTTAATCCATTAATAGTTTTTTCAAAACTTCCCTCTCCAGTAACAAACAATCTATTTTTATTATGAAGTTCTTTATATCCATCTAAACTTACTATAATATTGAATTTATTCTTCATAATATAATCAGCAATTTCTTCATTCATTAAAGTAGCATTTGTTGTCATAGAATAAGTCATTTTATCAAATAACTTATTCGCATAATCTGTTGTTTTCTTTATAAGATCATAGTTTATTAAAGGTTCTCCACCATAAAATCCAATATGTCGTTCTTCAGAATTTTGTGAATGACTTTTCAAAAATTCTACAGCTTTTTTTGCAATTTCCCAATCCATATTCCTATGACCAAAAGCTCTATACTCAGGGTGAGATTCATTATAGATGCAATATTTACATCTTAAATTACATTTCTCTGTAACCTCTAAGGTAACATTTTGTATCTTATTATCTATTATCTCATCAATTTGTTCATAAGTTTTTCCAGTCAAACAATTAAATTTAGTTGCTGAGAGTATACTTTCTTTATTAATCGCATCTTTTATTTCACTTATAGCCTCACAAAATTCTTGTTCAGACATATCAAGTTTTATAAAATCCAAGAAATTTTCGCTCTCTAAAAATTTAGTTAAGACTTTATACACATTTTCATTTATTTGTGCTACTTTACCAGTACCACTATCATAATAGTAAAAATTATATTTTGTTTTAAATGTTTTGCCTAATCTCCCTGGATATTCTTCCTTACATAACTCTTTGTACTTATTTTCTAACTTTTCTTTTTCTAGGGTTATTAAGTCCATAATTACCTCCAATTTTTGAATACATCATTACTACTAAACTTGGTAAAATAATAATATATATTACAGCTGATATCATTATAAGACTTGATGAACTCATCCAATTTCCAAAAACATTTACAAAATTAAAATCAGCTATTTGATTTTGTAATGAATTGAGTAGTCCTACTCCTGAAGATGGAAAAATATAGTTTATAGCACTAATCATACCAATAGGAGAAATTATTGTTGGAAATACTGCTAATAAAATTGATTTCATTATGGATTCAACTTTTCTTTTACTTAATACAGAAATAATTAGTGTAGCAAGAATGGTTGAAATCAATATGATACTATTACAAATAAGCATATATTTATTAAACTGTCCAAAGTTCCAATTATGCAAACTTAAAGCACTAAACATCATCTGAACAGAAGTCTTTTTATACTCTGTTCCAAAAGCATAGTCTAATATAGAGCCTTGTATGAAGTTTCCTAAGAGCAAAGTTAATACCGAAATCGTAAGTATTGCTAGGATTTTATAGATGGCAAACTTTCTTCTGCCATATTTAGTTGTTTTAAATATATAATCTAAATCATTCTCACTATCTGACGAGAATATTGGAGCTGCTACTACAACCATTAAAATTATTATTATCGTATTATAAAATCCTCTATAATCATTTGCATCTGTACTATAATATCCATAATATTCATATGGAGTTTTTATTTTACCCAGTTCTTTTTCAGATTTTTCTATAATTTGATTCTGAGCTTTATTAGGATATTCATTTTCAATTACTTTATTTAGATAATCAAATACTTTATTGTAAAAATATTTGGTATCATTGATATCTATGCTTAAAACTGGAGGAAGGTTATTACTTTGAGAATCAGTGAATACTTCATTTACTTTCTTACTTATATGTTCTATAGGCATAAGCTTCTTTGTATTAATTTCAGGTTTTAATTCAGACCTATCAGTAACATTATATTCTCTTAGTATTTCTCTATATTTTTTTGTGCCATTATAAATTAAATCTTCTGTTATCTTTCCTGAATAAGGCTCTTTAGCTTTTTTAATATATTCTATTGCTTCTTTTCCTTTTAAATTTTTTACTTGATCTCCTTCTCCATAGGTAATTTTTGTAAAATTAATTGGAGCTATGGAAAGCAATATAGCAAGTAGTAATGAAAACAATATTATAATTTGATTTGATCTTATTGATAAAATCCTCTTTATCTCATTTAAGTAAATTTTCATTTTAATTCACCTTAAAACTTCTATCTTCTGGAAAGACCCATAAATAGAAGTCTTCTAGATGAGCTTTTGTTAATTTAGAATTATTTAAAACATCATCTTTATCTGATATGTATCTAATGAGTACGTTTCCATCATCTTGTTGTTTTACATTAACAACATTCAATTGTGTTTCTTTTTCTGCATATTCTCTATTTGATATAGATGCTTCGTATACCTTATTCTTAATTTTAGATATCAGTTCATCAGTTGTTCCAGAATATACAAATTTACCATCTTTCATAATTAAATTTGATGTTGATATATATTCAATATCAGAGACTATATGAGTCGAAAGCAAAACTATTTTATTTTTTGATATTTCCGTGATAAAATTTCTTAATTTTATTCTCTCACCAGGATCAAGTCCTGCTGTTGGTTCATCTAAAATTAATATTTTAGGATCATTTAAAATAGCTTGACATATTCCTACTCTCCTTCTCATTCCTCCTGAAAGCTTTACTACTTTTTTGTACTTGACATCAGATAAGTTTAATACTTCTAGGAGTTTATCAATCATTTCTTCTGTTTTGCTCTTGTCTATACCTTTTAAAGCAGCTACATATTGTAAAAATGAATTTACAGTAAACTCTGGAGCACAAATAAATTCTTGAGGTAAAAACCCTAACAAATTCCTATATTCTTCTCCTAATTTGTTGATTCTTTCCCCATTATATAAAATTTCGCCTTGACTCGGTGTACTAATTCCAGTGATCATTTTTATTAAAGTTGTTTTCCCAGCACCATTTGCACCTAAGAGTCCCCAAACACCTGGACATAACGTAGCTGATGCATTATCAACCGCTAATTTATCTTTAAATTTCTTACTTACGTTTTTAATCTCTAATTCCACTAAACTACCTCCCTTATCTTTTATGCTTCCTTATTAAAAAGTAAAAAATACATCTTCATGTTAGTGATAAAAATTTTACTCCTCTATGATTTTATTTTAATTGATACAATAAAAAAGTGTTTTAATATTCTATTGATTAATTCTTAAGATTTCATTAATTTTTAAAAAATAAAAAAACACCTTAATTATGTAGTTTTATACATAATTAAGGTGTAATCCTCATTTATTTTTTAATCTTACAATGACAATAACTTCATTATTAGAACTTTCTACCTCTATCTTACCCTCATGTAATTCAATAATTTCTTTTGCGATAGGTAAACCTAAGCCAGATCCCACTTTTTTTGAATTTCTTGCTAGATTTAATCTAGTAAATTTGTTAAACATATTTCTTATCTGCGCTTCTTCTAGTGTATCGGCCTTGTTAATAATTTTTAATATTACACACTTATACGTTTGATATATTTTAACTTTTATCTCTGTATTTGCATAAGAATATAAGATTGCATTTTTTAAAATATTCTCTAAGGCTCTTTTCATTTTATTTGGATCGACATTTACAAATATTGAGCCTTCACTTGAGATATTTATCTTATGATTATTCTCTTTCATCATAGGATAAAGCTCATCTTTTAATTGTATTAAAAAATATTCTAAATCAATTTTTTCTTTATGAATACTAAATTCACCATTATTTAATCTAGCAATTTCAAAAAATTGGTTTATAAGATCTTCTAATCCTAATGCTATTTCTAATAATTGTCTAATATATTTCTCTCTTTGCTTATTAGGCAAGTCTTTCATTTCATCGAGCATTGATAAATATCCAATGATAGATGTCAAAGGAGTTCTTAAGTCATGTGCTAAGTAGGTGATTAAATCATTATCTTCATTTTCTCTTTTTTTAAGCGTATATTCTATCTCTTTTTGTTTAAATTTTAATCTATTTATGGAATCTTCTAAAGTTTTATAAGGAGTCGGGAAACTAACAATATTCTCATCCAAATCGTCTATTTTTTTGCATAAGTCAATATAATCTTTCTCTAATTTTGAAAATTCTTTTATTATAATAATTAATATCCCCAATAATAAAATAACAAAAAAAATCAGATCCAATCTATTAACAAAAAATTCGTGTATTTCATTATTAAATCTAAAAATATTGCTATCTATTGCAAGCATACAACTCATTAGAATAAATAAAAATACCATAATTTTTATTACTATTTTTTTTAGTATATCTTTAAAATATTGATCTTTATCCAATTTTATACCCAACTCCCCATACAGTTGTTATTATATTGTTTTGCACTCCTAACTTTTCCCTAATATGTCTAATATGAACTGAAACCGTATTATTTTTTATATAATATTCATCCGGATATATTTTATAGAATAAATCTTCGGATCCTAGTACTTCAGATTTTTTCTCTAGTAATGATTTTAAAATAATAAATTCAATAGGAGTTAAATCAATTTCCTGTCCATCAACTAAAACTTCTCTTGATTTGATATTTAAATCCACATTTTGATAAGTTAAAATATTTCCTGTACCTTCTTTAGTTTTTAAATTATAATTATTGTATCTTCTTAATTGAGCCTTTACTCTAGCAACTAACTCTCCAGGTAAAAATGGTTTAGTTACATAATCATCCGCTCCAAAGGTTAAGCCCTTAATTTTACTTGACTCATCATCTTTTGATGTAAGCATAATAATTGGATAATTAAAAGACTCTCTAATCTTTTTGCATAAATAATATCCATCTTTATCAGGTAACATAATATCTAAAATCGCTAAATCAAATTCTTCTTCCTTAATATATCTAATTGCTTCCTCTGAACATGTTGCCTTTTTTATAATATAATTTTCATTTTCTAGATATATCTCTATTAAATCTAAAATACTTTCATCATCTTCTACTACTAATACTGAGTAATTCATAACTAAATTTCCTCCATTTTAAATCTATCACTTTTGTCAAAACAACTTTAAAAAAATAAAGAAATTTTTTAAGTAAAAGAATCAAGAAGAACAATACAACATCCTTTTAATGAATTAAATCTATCTTTCTAAATTTCTTAAATCTATAATTTTTGATTTAATATACATTTCTTTCGTTGTTTATAAATGTCTACTTATAAATAAGTATACCATTATTCTTTATCTCATTTCAATATCTATATCTACTATATTGATAATAGATTGTCTTTGCTGTCATCACATATACTATATCTTTTAAAAAGTTTTCGTCTGTTCTAGCCTTCTAATCGTCTTTTCTTTTTCAGACTTCAAATCCAAAACATTTTAGCTTGGTTGGTTTAATAACTTTGAATTTTGTTGCATTTATTTTAATCCTAACTTCTTTTCTATACATTTGGTTACTAAAACCATTACTCTGTTTGCTACTGTTAGTATACTGTAATCTACATATCTAACCAACCTTAATATCATATTCATGTTCATCAAGTCAGGTCGTTCCTCTCTTCCACATATCTCCATGTGAAATTTCAGGATTGCTATGGAATTCGTCGACAAATACGCTGTTTAGGGACTTTCACCCCAGTATTGGAACTTGCCCCATCATACAATACAGTAAGCAGACTAAAACCTGCCCCCTATAATCTTTTACCTTTCTATGCTATTATCCTTTTTCTTCTTTTCATCCACTTTCATATCCCCTTTAGTCTTAAATTCCTTTAATTTCCCTAGTGTTGATGCTTTTGCTTTAGTATGCTCTTTAGCTTTTAATAACTTTGCAGAGTATACTTTTAGACTTGTGTATTCCTTATTATCCTTTCCCATACTTTTCTTTTCTTTGCCAAATAGGTGTACAAAATCTCCTTTTTTCAAATTTTTTACTTGATTGATTTTGTCATTATAGGCGTAGCAGCTGATGAATTTTGCATTTCCTTCCTTGTCATTTTCAGCAATAGAAAAGGAGGCTACTTTAAAGTCCCTTCCATCTTTTGATTTTAAATCTTTAATTTCTATATCAGTTGCTATATTTCCATCTATATTTAATGTATCCTTTTCTTTATTATCTATATCTTTCATTTCTTTATCTCCTTGTTCTTGATTAGCTTCTAAGTTTTCTTTTAACTCTTCTTCATCTATATATTCAATAAACTTTTCATCAATAAGACCCATAACTGAATCGTTCATATAATTATCATAGGCATTATTAAGAACATTTTCATTTTCTACTCCTGTTTCAAGAGATATAATACCTTTTACAAATTCTTTATGATTATATTCTGCTAAAAAATCTATTGTATTTTTCATGCTTTCAAAATTTGTATTTCCCATATTTGCTATTGTTTTTATATCACTTGCGTATCTAACAGAATCCCATTCATACTTTCCACTTTCTTTGTTAAACTCTACTCTTGTGGCTAAAATAAATTGCTTCCCGTCAAATAAGGTAGCTTGATTATCTTTCACATCCAATACCATAGTGTCCCCAAATTCAGTTTCAATTACATTTCCCTTTTTTATATTCATTTTTATTCCTCCATTTCTATTTTTATCTTTCTTATCTGTTAAATCTTTTATTTCTTCTTCCTTTCCATCACTAATAATAAATTGTTTTATTTCTTCAACTGTTGGATCATCAATTGTAGTCTGAATAAATTCAACTAATTTATCTTCTGAATCGGCAAAATTTTTAATTCCATATTCAACTATATTGTTGATTATTCTTTGAGTATTACCATCAAAAGAAAAATTTTCTCGAATAAATTCATTAAATCTATCTCTATCAAATTCCATATTCTTTGTCCTCTAATAATCTCATTTAAAGTTTTATCTGCCACATGGTTCACTATTATTTATTTCTTTTATATTATTATTTACTACTAAATTTCCCTTATATTCCTTTAATTTATCCATAATAGATGTTTTTTCTTTCCTTTCAAAATCTCCTATTTCCTGCACTTTACTATCTCTAAAGTCAGCATCATTTCTATCTATTATTCCATCTAAATCCATATCTTTAGATAATGGATCATAGAAGTTGCCATCATCATCTATTTCAAGTCCCATTACTTCTCTCAGTTTTTCTTCATTTACTGATACAAGCTCACTAAAATTCCAAAAGCCAATAGATGTCTTTATCTGTACTAGCTCTTTTAAATCACTTGCATCTAAGGGATCATAGGTGTATTGAAAGCTGTCAATTAGGTTCTTATCTACATAGGTGTTCATCTTGTAATTTATTAAATCTAAACTTACTTGTATTTCATGTTTTTCATCTGGTGTAGTTGTATAAGCTATTCCTATATCTGTTAAGTCAGGAAATATAGTATCAAAGTCCTCTAACCTGTTTTCTTCATCATATTCTCTGTTAAGGAAGTCTATCAATTCTTCCTTTACTTCTTCTAGTAATGGATTATCTTGGCTTATATTTTCACTTTTTCCCATATCTAGTAAATTATTTACTTCTGCAAGTCTTAGTGTCTTATCCTTTAAAAGTTCAGCTTGTGGAAATGTCTTTTGTATTTCAATTTTGGTTGTTTGAAATTGCTCTTCTGTATCTTTTAGTTTTGAAATTGTATTTTCTAATCTTTCTGGTAATTTATCTAATACATTATCCATTCTTGTTATATTACCTATTCCATCTGTTCCAAACTCTCCTCTATATTCTCCCTTACCTTTTAATATAAAGTTATATTTATTGAAAAAAGAATCATATTTTATGGATAAATCAAAATTTCTATATTCACCTATTTTTTCTCCATCTTTATCCATTTCCCTATATATTTTAACTCCCTTAATTTTGTTCAACAAAAACTCTCCAGCTATTTTCTTATCTATATACTTCTTTCCGTCAATAATTAGAGAGGTAAATTTATTATCTTCTTTTAAATTTTTATCTACTTCTCTATAAGGCTCAACATTTTTAATATCTTCCTTTAAGTTCTCTATCCTTTCTTTTAATCTTTCTATTTCCTTTGGATAAAATTTAACTACTTTATCTTCCAGCTTGTAAAGATTTGATTTAAAATTGGACTCTAGCATTTTAAGTTTAGAAACTTCAACATCAAGGTCCATCTTCTCCTTTATTAATGGATTTCCTGTTGCAAGAGCTTTGATTTCGGCATAGTTTAATGTGGCTTCGTCTACATCTTCTGCAACTCTTACAGGAGTCTTTGACGTCATAATTTGGGAAATATATTTTTGTTTATTCTCTAAGGTTTGGAATAGGTAGGCATCAAAAGTATTTTCTGTTACATATCTAAATATATGGACTTCCTTATTCTCATTTCCCTGCCTAACAATCCTGCCTGCCCTTTGAGAAAGATCAGCAGGTCTCCATGGTATATCAAGATCGTGAATTGCAATTAGTTTGTCTTGGGCATTAGTACCTGCTCCCATTTTCTGTGTTGAACCAAGTAAGACTCTTATTTCTCCTTTTCTTACCTTATCAAAGATAGCGTCTTTTTCCATATTGTTTTTTGCCTTATGAATAAATTCTATTTCATTTTCAGGTACTCCCATATCTATAAGTTTTGTTTTAATATCATCATAGATATTAAAATCATTACTTGGTGTAGACATATCACAAAATATTAATTGAGCAGATTTTTTATCTTTATATTTATCCCAAATGCTAAATACATTTTTTATACAGGTATTCACCTTACTATTAGGATCATCAGAAAGTAAAGGATTGATTAACCTTTGGTCAAGTGCCATTTTCTTTCCGTCATTTGTAATCAAAAGCATATTATCAACACTTGCATCTACCTGCTTATCACGAACCTTATCTGCTCTCTCGGAAAAAGTTTCAAGAATTTCTTTTTGTTCTTCGGTAGGCTTTGTTTTTATAGTTTCATAATGGGCAATTGGTGTAGGAAGATTTAAAACATCAACTGTTTTAATATCCATAAATCCTTTTACAGTATTCATAAGTTCAGGAAGATTATAAAATTTTGCAAATCTGGTTTTGCTCCTATAACCATTACCCTCAGGATTTAATTCTATTGCCGTTATTGTTTCTCCAAAAGTAGACGCCCAAGAATCGAAATGTTGCAATTTCATCTTTTTTAATTCATCATACTGTAAATATCTCTGCATGGTATAAAGTTCAGCCATACTGTTGCTTACTGGTGTACCTGTGGCAAATACTAATCCTTTATTATTAGTTATTTCATCCATATAGCGGCATTTCATAAGCATATCTGATGATTTTTGTGAATCTGTAGAAGTAATTCCTGCTACATTCCTCATTTTAGAAAATAGATAGAGGTTTTTGTATGCGTGGGCTTCATCTACAAATAACTTATCTACTCCCAGTTCCTCAAAGGTTACAACGTCATCTTTCTTATAATCAGCATTTAGTTTTTCTAACTTTGTCTCTAATTTTTTCTTTGTTTTTTCTAATTGCTTTACAGTAAATCTTTGATCCCTTTCTCTCTTATATTCATCTATATAGTCAATGATTTCATCAATTTGACCTTGCAATTCATATTCTTGTCTTTCTTTTGATATAGGAATTTTTTCAAATTGACTGTGCCCTATAATAACAGCATCAAAACTTCCTGTAGCAATACGACTACAAAATCTTTTTCTTCTATCTGGTGTAAAATCTTTTTCTGTAGCACATAATACATTAGCTCCTGGATAAAGTTCATTAAATTCTCTTCCAAATTGCTCTACAATGTGGTTAGGAACAACAAACATTGACTTATTACTCATACCAAGTCTTTTTGACTCCATGGCTATACCTATCATTTCAAAGGTTTTTCCTGCTCCTACTTCATGGGCAAGTAAAGTATTTCCACCAAACAAACCTCTTGCTATGGCATCTTTTTGATGTGCTCTTAATTCTATTTCAGGATTCATTCCTTCAAAAGTAAGATTAGATCCATCATATTCCCTTTGTCTTATGGAATTGAATCTTTCGTTATAATCTTCTACTAATCTATTTCTTCTTTCCACATCATCAAATATCCAGCTTTTAAATTCTTCTTTTATCATCTCTTGCTTACTTCTTGCAAGCATTGTTTCTTTTTGATTAAGCACAGATTTTTTCTTTCCATCACTGTCTTCTACTTGGTCAAATACCTTAGTATCTCTTAAATTTAAAGTATCTTCTATCAATTTGTAGGCATTTACCCTATTTGTACCATAGGTAAAAGAAGCAAGGTCATTGTCCCTATCAGAGCTTTTTCCTTCAACTCTATATTCTCCTGTAAAGTCAGAATACTTAATATCTATATTCCACCTTGATGAAACTGGTGTTTTCAACAAATCAAACATAAATTTTTTGTAATCTTGTTCCGGTATCCATGTTGCACCCATTCTAACTGTAATCTCACTTGCATCTAGTGCTTTAGGCATTACTTCCACTAGCTTTGCTTTTTGAAAATGTAACTCTTCTAATTCTTTTTTTAAGAGTTTACTATCCTCTAGATTTTCTTCCTTTCCTAACTCTTTTTCGATGTTTTTAATATAAGAGTCTACAACTTCAATTTTATCTCTTATATTTCCTGACAAGTATTCATCAGCACTTACGTAAGGTCTTGAAAAATCTCCTAGCTCATTAGCAGACTTAAATGGATTTATATCATTAGGTTCAAAGGAATCTAAATTTAAAAATATTTCTCCCTTTAATTCTTCTATTAATTTATCTCTTGTTTTTCCTGTCAATTCTTCCATATAATCAAAATTTATTTTACCTTTTTGACTAATAGAGAGTACCAGAGCATCTATTGCCCTATCTGTATGATCTATTATTACAGCTTTTTTTATAGTTCTCTTGTTAAAGATGTCAGATTTTCCTATAAAGTTGCCTTCTTTATCTAATTTTTCCAAAGTTGAAATTAAAGAAAAATTGGCATCTTCTCTAAATAACTTTTTATTGGTTTTTGAATTTAGTCTTCCATGTTTGCTATTGAAATCATCGTAGAATTTATTTAGATTTTCTTGTTCTTTTTTTATCTCTTCATCTGAATAGTCTTCTCTTTGATAGGTTATAACTTTCCTTAGACTTTCATTTAATCTTAAATATTTTTTTACCTTATCTTTATCCTTTTGGTTTAAGGATATTCTTTGCATAATTGAATTTTCTCTAAAATATATTTCATCATCCACTAAAGCAAAAGAATAGTTTTTAACACTATCATCAGCTGGTATTGTTTCTTCTCCTAAATCATCATTTATTTGAGCTTCTTCATACCTACCTTGGATATTTTTAATGGCTTTTTTTAGTCCTTCTTCTAAAGAAATATCTTTATTTTCAATACATGCAAGGCTTGTCCCAAATCTTGACGGTATTTCTTCCATAGTCCCTATTACCATCTGAGGATTATCTACAAAGTATTTATTATATATTAGTCCTTTTGCATCTTTGTCTAGCTTTATCCAGTCTTCATCTATCTTTAATAGCCTATTTCTCTTTTTTAAAAAGATTATATCTGAAGTTACTTCTGTTCCAGCTACCCCTTTAAATGTAGTATTTGGCAGTCTTATTGCTCCTAAAAACTCTGCTCTTTCCGATATATATCTTCTAACATCTTCACTTTTTTTATCCATTGTTCCTGAAGATGTTATAAAGGCAATGATGCCGCCATCTCTAACCTTATCTAAAGTTTTAGCAAAAAAATAATCGTGAATTAGAAAGTTATTTCTTTCGTACTCACGATCTGCTACTTTAAATTCTCCAAAAGGAATATTTCCTATGGCCACATCAAATAGGTTATTAGAAAAAGAAGTTTCTTCAAAGCCTTTTATTTGGATATTGGCATTAGGGTAAAGTTCTTTGGCAATTTGTCCACTAATGCTATCTAATTCAACTCCATAAAAGTTTGACTCTTTCATTTCTTCAGGTAGATTTCCTATAAATCTCCCTGTCCCAGCACTTGGTTCTAATATATTTCCTATTTCAAATCCAAGATTAGAAAGACTTTCATAGATAGCGTCTATAACTACTTTCGGCGTATAAAAAGCTGTTAAGGTTGATTCTCTTGCCCTATTATATTCTTCCCCAGTTAGATTTTCTTTTAAAAAGTTTCTTGCATCAAGCCATTGACCTTCCTTTTCTTCATCAAATACATCAGAAAGTCCTCCCCAGCCGATATATTTTGCCAAAATTTCCTGTTCATCTTTTCTTGCACTTCTATTTTCTTTTTCTAAAGCCTTTAAGACATTTATAGCTTCAATGTTGTTTTTTAATCTCTGTGAAGGTGGTAGGATTTCTTCTTCATTAATAATTTTATAGTTTTCTAAAGAAACTTCAGAAACACCTTCTATATTCTCTCTATCAGTCCTTATTAAATCATTATTTTCTTTCCATTCCTTATATTCTTCTAACTTCTTATCAATAGTTTCTTTTCTATGAGTGGTTAATTTCAATGAATTACCATCTCCGTCAATTTTGTCAATTCCTTTGAGGTAAGAAAAAGGTAGAGTAAATTCCCTATGATTTTTTGGATTAGATGAACTATATACTAAAAATTCTTCCTTTTCATTATCAACACTTACTATAAACTGATCAGCAACAAGAGAAGATTTATTATTTATTACATCAAGGCTTTTATATAAGAGCCTTGAATTGTCTTTTTTAACTTTTTCTTCGTTATTATTGTCAATATCTTCAAAGCTAATTTGTTCTACTAATTCCTCTTTATCGATAGATTGTTTTTTACTTAATTTATCTTTTTCACTAGATTTATATTCTTCTAAATCTTCCTTTCTTACAAAGATATTAGAAACAGGTCTTTCTCTACTATATATTACTTCAGTAATACCACTCTTATCTATTGTACTTAAAGCTAATCTACCCATTCCAGCTTCATTAAATTCATTTTCTTTAATTAAATATTCCTTATTTCTAAATTGAACTGGTAATCCTAAAAGACTATAATCTTCTATTTCTAACGGAATTAATTCCTCTTTTTTTATAACTTCCAAATCAAGATCTTTGTAGTCATTAAAAAGAATTATTTCACTTCCGGTAATAAAACCATTCATTAGTCCTGTGCTATCTTCTAGTTCTATAGTTTTAGGACTTGTAGTATCGTTAATGGCAGTTATAGTGTATTCTTTTCCTTTGTATCTAACATTCATACCTTCTTTAAATGGATTTTCTTCTTGCCTTGTTCTATCATTTTCAATTTGCTGATTTAAATATCCATTTAAAAGCACTTCTCTATGTTTATCATCAAGTAAATAAGGTAAGTTACTTAATATGTCCTTATAACTTTTATATTTTATAGCTTGATTAGAATTTAAAATATACCCATTGTATCGTAAATTTTGTTTAAGAGATTTTCCCTTAACATCTAAGATTAGCTCTACCTTATACCCTTCTTTTCCATCTATAATATTTTCTGGTTTTTTTAATAATCCATCTTCTATTTTCTTTGACAGTAGTAAGTATTCTTCATCTTGAGGATCAAAATAGTATTCTCTTTTTTCTTTGATATCCTTATCTATTAACATGGAAAGAACTTGTTTCTTATCTCTTATTTCTTCAATTTTGGATTTTTCTTCTTGCGATAAATTTATATTAAAAGTGATTTTATTTTCTTCATTTATATGTGCTAAATTTTGATATGCTCCATTGATTTCAAGATTTTTATTAAAAACATATATATCATTATAATAATCTGGAAATTGCTGATTAAAGCTTTGAACATCTATATCATAGCCTTCCTCAAATTTTGTAACTTTATCATCAGTAATTTCAAATAAACCTTCCCTTTCCAATTCTAATACATCATTTAAATTTGTAAGATTTGCTTCTTTCATTTTGGCAGTAATTTCATCAAACAAACTGTCTATTTTTTTGCTATCTTCAAAAGATTTCCCTTTATATAAAGTATAGATCTTTCCTTGTGAGTTTTCCTTTCTTGGATAAACTCTAATTCCTGTTTCTTCTAATTCTATATCCTTTGTTTTATATTTATCTACTAAAGCATAATAAAATCCTACTTTTACTGCTATTTTATCTTCTACAATCTCTTTTGTTAATTTTTCTTCTACTTCATTTCTTAATACTTCTAAAGCTTTTAAATCGCTTTCTTTAAAGGAATGTGAGAATAGTTTTAAGTCCTTATCAAAATAGGCATCATATGAATAATATATTATTTGATTATGGTTATTATCATATCCACTGGAAATATCTTTTATTTTTAAATATTTATTATCCTCTGTTCTAACTATATCTCCCACTTTTATAGAGAGTATCTCCTTATCATCTTCTATATTGTTTTCATGTGAATTATTTAAATATTCTCTATATCTATTTTCTATTCTAATAGCTAATTCTTTAACCTTATCTATTGCCTTCATATCATCCGGAAGATTTCCCTGTTTATCGGCAACTTCTCTCATGATTTTTACATATTCTCTTTGGAATACAGAGTTAAAACTTGCTAAGGTATTATTTCCTAAGTTTTCTCTTGCCTTTATAATTTCATTTTCTAAAACTTTATCCTTAACTAATACATCAAAAATTCTATCTTCAATTTGATTTATTGAAATTATTTTTTCATCTATCTTATTTCCTTCTATAGTTTGATTAAGTTCTATCTGACTTTTTCCTATTTGTTCATAAAGAAATTCAAAGTCTCTTTGGTTGATCTCATTTCCATCACCTATGTCTATCTTATAGTGATCAACTATTTTCCCATCTACTATATGGTTAAAATAGAATTTGGAATACCCCTCCCACTTATCAGTCATCTGCCCATATTCATCTTCTCCTAAGGTCTTATTATGAAGTCTTATCTTTTCATCTATTTCCCTTATTTCATCTAATAGTTCTTTAGTCAGCCTTTGTCCTGCATAATCTTTTTCTATTAGACTTGAACCCTCATTAAACTCAATTATCCAATAATCATCTTTTCTATGGCTATCTAAATCAAAACCTATATTCTCTTTATTTTTATTAGGATAAAATTCCTTAAATTCTTCAAAACCATTTACTATATCATCATCTATAACTTCTTTGTTAGAATTAACTACAATATTTGGAATATCATCATATCGACTTTGACTTTCTAAAAGGTAATATTCTCTTCCTTCTATTTCTTCCTTTTCTTTAATATAAAAAGTGTCATGTATTCCCTCAAGAATAATTCCATCGTCTAACTGGTCTAATGGTATATCTAATTGTTTTTCAAAGGCTATGGAATATATTTCTTCTTTTAAAAAGTTTGGCATAAATTCATCATAAATGATAAGTTTTCCATCATCACCTATACTTGCTACAGACTGTCCTTGATAATAATATATAGAACTATTATTTGTTCTTTCTATATATACATCATTATCAGTTGGAGGCAAATCATCTTGATAATTTATATACTCCTGGCTTTCTTTTTCTGTTTTATTTATTTCCTGATCTGTTTTTTTCTTCCTATTTTCTTCAAAACTTTCTTCATCTATATATCTATTCTTTTTAATAAGGTCATTAATTCTTCTTGCAACATTAGACCAAGATAGTAGTATTTCTTTTGCATTACCTTTATTATATTTTATTCCCTTCGCATCGTGCCACTCACCACTTTCTCTTGCAGCAGATAGTGCATGAGAACTTCCACCTACGCCATATTCATTTTTCAAGAAATCTGCTTGTTCTTTTAAATCATGCTTTTCAGTAAAAAATTCATATATTCTTTTCTTTCCATCAGAAAACCCGCTTCCTCTTTTTAGGCTTTCATCTATTTCATCTTGTGTTATAAAACTCTGAATAGGTGCAATATCCTTTAAATTTGACCTATATAATTTTCTTTCTATTTCTAAATCATTGATATCATTATAGATTTTAGATAATTTATAATGATGAAATCTTAAAATATCAGGATTAATCTTATATTCTTCTAAAAATACCTCGTATTCTTTTCTGAGTTTATTTATAAAATTTTTATCTTCAAGTTTTTTCCCGAGATTTTCTTTTTCATCTGGGAAGCCTCTTCCTTTTATATCATTAAGAATCGCTAAATATCTATCCTTAGTTTCATCAGTAAGATCTCTCTTTAAATACAATAATTTTTCTGCTATTTTTTCTCTTTCATATGTCGCACTTTCTACAATCTCAACATTGCTAGCAAATTCTCCTCTATCTAATAAATTATTAATATTATTAGCTAAATCTTTCCAAGAAACTATTTGCCCTTCTCTATATCTTGCCTCATCTCCATCTTTAAAAATTGCTCCTTCCTTTCCAAACCATGCAGATATCTTTCTTCCTTCAATTTCAAGACCATTGGCTCCCCTATATATTTCTTTCAAAAAGTTTGCCTGTTCTTCTAAAGATTTACCCTTAGAAAATTCTGCTATTACTGCTAATCTTCCATCTTCATGATTTCCTCCATGTATTAAAAATGTATCTATTTCTCTTTGACTTATTGGATTTGAGAAGGATATTTGCTCTCCATGATTTTTAGCAGAAAAAAAGGAAGTAGACTCTACTTCCTCATTTTTTAGATTAGGATTATCTCCCTTTCCCCTATTTCTTGTAGGGTCATATCCATGTTCTTCTTCAATCTCAGATATTTCAGATAGTCCTCTTCTTTCAGTTCTTCTGTCAGACCCCAAGTTTCCATCATTTTGACTTCTTCCCTCGTGATAAAGTCCTCTATCTCTTTTTCCTTTGATAGAAGATGATCCATCAATGTCCCTTGCAAATACATTATCTGATAATCCTCTTCTTTGTTCTCCTTGAGAAAGTTCAATCTCATCCTTCCCCATCTGTTGAGTTTCTTTAAATCTATTTCCTTGGGAATTGCCATATTGGGTATTAGGACTTCCATGCCTTCCTCCAATTCTTCCATCTTGTATGTCCCTCCCTGTCTCTCGAAGGAATTCTCCTTGACGATTGGTGTGTAAATCCCCTCCTCCATGAGGTATTCCTTGCCTGCCAATGTTAATTTCTCTTTCATCTTCCAAGCCTCCTTTAAAATTTATTTCACCGTTTATATCAGAACTTAATTTATTATAACGCTCCTTAAGCTCTTTTGTCTGCTCCAAATCTTTTCTTTCTTGAATTTTCTCTAAAATTTCTAATCTTTTTATTTCACTTCCCAAATCAAGTAAGATATTTTTACTTATATTAGCACTTATACTTAATACTTTGTCTATGTCCGAACTTGATATTTTAGACAGTAAAGATAAGTTTTCTTCTTTTAGCTGATATGAGACCTCCATTCTCTCGCTTATAGAAATTTTTACGGATTCTTTTAACAAATTAAAAAGGTCTACCTTTTGAATGCTTTTTAAACTTTCATCAGATAGACTTTCTAAAATTTTATTGAATTTTCCTCTAACATTACTTTCTACTAAGGCAGCAATTTTATCTTCTTGGCTTAATAGAAGCTTACTATCTTTTTCTTTAAACTTATCTATCATTTCATCTAGTAAGTTTAAATGCTTTTTGCTATCATATTTCCATAACTTTACCTCAGAAATATTATGATTAATACTTACTGTTTGCCTTATGTCGAAGATATATTTTATCCTTCCACTATCTATATCTAAAAGTGGTATTCCTTTTTCGCCTCTTTTAACGCTTCTACCTATACTTTTCCAATAATCAAATTCTGCACAGGCTGTTGCTTTTGGATCCATATTGTATATAGATATTTGATGTATATATGGATACTTATAGTTATTGCCTGATACCTTTAAATATTCCTCATATTTTTTTATATCTTTCTTAAATTCTTCTTTTGCAAGATAGATTGTTCTACTTAAATCTACTATATCATATCTTGGCATTTTATCCCTCCTCATTATAGTGATAAAAATGAACTAAATTTTTATATATTTATTTATTAAACTTTATTTCTTTCTATTTTTTAAATTTCTGTAAGCAAAAGATAACTTTAAAATGTCATTTACGCTATCTTTTTATTGCAATAAAAAAACGATTGGAATTTTTTACTTTTCTAATCGCTTTAACTGCCTTTATTCTATTGCTTCCAATCCAACATTGCTTTTTCTAACTTTGAAAAATTGCAATTTGCTCTTCTTATAATTCCTGTTTTCTTTTGATTTTTGTATATTTTTTCTACCTTTATCAAGACCTTTGTTTTTATTTTTAAACAAAAAGCGTATTCTTTTTGAAATAAGTCTTTATATCTAATATCCTCAAGTTCGTTAAAATCAATTCTTTCATAACAATCAGTCGGTACAGGAATCATTTTCTTAATATCCAATATAGATAATATGTGCATTTTTTTCTATCAGAATAATATTTGTAGATATCTCCATCTATAGTAATACTATTATCGATCACTTCATAAATCAAAAAATGCTCATCAGAAACATTCTTCCATTTTTTATGTTTTTCCTTTGCAGAAGAAATTGGAATAAAATAATTATAATTTTCTATACCAACAATAATTCCAACAAATGGTTTTATACTGTTTCTATACGATGGGTTGTAATAAACTTCTGAATCTACTTTATTTAGATATTCAAGGTAATCAGAGTTTACAGTATAAAATCCATATTTTATAACTTCTACCATTATTTTCTCCTAAAAAAACAGAGAGGTTTAATCCTCTCTGCTTGCTTTAATGCTTCACCTTTGGGATATAGGTAGTGAGACACCTTCTTTAATGCTCCACCTTTAACGGTAGTGGGACACCATCTTTATCTGATAAGAGTATAACATATATTCATAGTAATATCAAATAAGTAAATTTCCTAATGCCTACTCTTTTATCACTTATATTATACCCTATTTCTTTCATAAATCACTCCTTTCTTCATTCCTATAACCGTATTCAATTTTTTATAATCAATTTACTTATAATATTTACCTATAGTATTTTTTATTTCTTCTTCAATTTCTTTTAAAAAATTCTCTTTATTTTCCTTACCCTTTGCTATATCACTTAATCTCATTTCCCATTTTGCTGTTGTCTTTGGAGATTTAAACTCATCTATAACTATAGTAACTAGGTTTAATCCCTTCCTAGTTGATATTAGGTTTTTCTTTTCTCTTTTTATATAACCTTTGTATATCAAATTTTCTATTATTCCCGCTCTTGTAGCAGGAGTACCAAGTCCTTTTCTTTCAATTTCAACATCCTTAACTAATTCATCATTTCCAGCTATTTCCATTGCTTTTAAGAGTGTGTCTTCAGTGAAGTGTTTAGGTGGATTTGTATACTTCTCTTTTATATCTTTATTTTCAATATATAAAAAATCTCCTATTTTTACATCAGGAAGTTGTATATCTTCTTTCTTCTTTGATGTATATTCTTCTAAATATTTTGTAAACCCTTCTTCTGCAATTATTTTATAAGTGTTTATAAATTCAAACCCGTCAAATTCAGCCACTATCTTTGTTGTATTTTCTACAAGTGGATATCCAAAACTTGCATAGAGTTTATTTGTTATAAGTCTATATACTTTGGCTTCGCTTTCCGGGAGATTTGAAATATCCTTATTTAATGAACTTATCGTTGGAATTATTGCATGATGATCTGTAACTTTTTCAGAATTAAAAACTACCTTAATTCTTTCTGTGTCAAAATCATTTTTTCCTATAATATTATTTACAGTGCTTTCTATCATGTCTACTGTCAAATATCTTGAATCTGTTCGTGGATAGGTAATATACTTCTTTTCATACAGGCTTTGGGCATAATCTAGGGTTTGTTTTGCACTGTATCCAAAATACTTATTACATTCTCTTTGAAGTGTTGTTAGGTCAAAGGGCAGATTAGGCTTTGTAATCTTTTCTTTTTTAATTACATCGGTTATTTCAATTTTTTCTCCGATTAAATTTTTAAGCTGCTCTGCCACTATCTTGTCATCAATTCTATCTGTCGAAAGTGTAAATCCATTCATGGAAATCTCCACTGTATAATATTTTTCTTTTTTAAAACTATTTATCTCATCATCTCTATTCACAATCATTGATAAAGTTGGTGTTTGTACTCTGCCTACACTATAATTTTCATTATATAGACAGGAGTAAAGTCTACTTATGTTCATTCCAACAAGCCAATCAGCTATGGCACGAGCCTTAGCTGAATCAAAAAGATTATCATAATTACTTCCATCTTTTAAGTTGCTAAATCCTTCTTTTATGGAAGAGTCTTCCATTGAGGAAATCCAAAGACGTTTCATTTTCTTCTTACAATTTGCCATCATATATACAAGTCTAAAGATAGCTTCTCCTTCTCTACCAGCATCACAAGCATTAATAATGGTGTCAACTTCATTACTATTCATTAGTCTTTTAAGAATATTAAACTGTTTTTTAGTTGTCTTCGTTACCTCATACTTGTATTCTTTTGGGATAATAGGTAAATCTTCAATTCTCCACTTCTTATATCTTTCATCATACACATCAGGATTTGCCATTTGTACTAAATGCCCAACACACCATGAAACAATGTATCCATTCCCCTCATAATATCCATTATTTCTATTTTTTGCTCCTATAACTTTTGCTATTGATGCTGCAACACTTGGTTTTTCTGCGATTACTAATTTCATTTTTCCTCCTTTAATTTTTTAATAAAAAAATGAGAGATTAAATTTTCAATCCCTCATCTTTTTATAGCTCTACCGATTTTTTATTTTTTCTATAATATTTATTCCATTATCTATTACATCTTCAAACTTTATGTCTCTAGCATAAAGATTTTTCTTCGAATAAGAATTCCATCCGTATAAAAAAGCTTGATCCGTTTTTAGCATTCTCATTAAACTTATGATTTTATCTATATCAAATTCTTAATTATACAATCAATCATTTCAACTTAGCTTTACTTATATATTAAGTTTGTGCTGTCGTTTTGTTCATCGTTTTTTATTAAAGTTCCAGAATTCTAATTGTACTTTTCTATCGTATGTTTATAAATTTACACGATAATTAATTTTATTGTTGTCCTTAATCTACTGCTTAAATCATTGAGAAGATTAAAATTCATCTTCATCTGGAATAATTTCTGTATCTTCCTTATCTTCAAGATCATAATCCTCCCCTTCAGATTCATAATCATCTTCTAATTCATTATAATCTTGCTCATCTTCAAAACTTGCTTCTTCATTTTTTTTATAGATTTTGAAGTAATATCCTGCACCCATTACACCAACAATAATTAAACCCATAAATAAATAAAGTCCTATCCCTGATTTCTTTTCTTCTTTCTCCTCTTTCTTCGGTTTTTCCTCCACCGGTTCTTCTTTTTTCACTACTTCTTCTTTTGGCTTTACTTCACTTTCTCCTTCAATCATATTTAGTAGATCTTGTTCTCCAACTTCTGTTAGTAATTGTACATTTTCTTGATTTTCCGAATGATCTACAATGAGGTGCATAGTTTTTCCACTCTTTGTTTGAAAGGTTAAAAATTGTCTAACATCTATTGGATTTTCCTTTTTTTCATCTCTTGATGTTTGATCTTCTACTTTCGGTGTAATATCCTGTCCATTTTTATCTACATTTTCTATAACTGTTCCTCTTGCCTTATTTTCTTTTGTAGCTAATGGATTAATTGCTTTAGTATTGCCACCTTTAACAAGTTTAGATGGCTTTTCTTTTTTATCTACTTGCTCATTTTTTATGTTATTTTCTTGTATTTTCGGCACTTCCTGATAAGGAATTTTTTGACTCTCATTAGATGGTTCATATACATCTTCATCAAATAAGCTTTCTAATTCTTTACTTTTTTCTGGCAAATAAATATCATTTGACTGATTTTTTATTTCATTTTCATTGCTCTTAGCTATGGATATGCTTGGCATACTGAATAGTAAAAGGAGTAGCACTAAGGCTACCCCTAATCTTTTTTTCTTCATAATTCTCTCCTTTTCTTACTTTATATTCTTGAAGACATAAACTGCCTTTCTGCTATTATCCCATTCTATACTTTGATCTTTTTCATCTCTTATATCCCCACAGCTTGCATTAAAAGCTTTAGCTATATTGGAAATAGATGCGTGAATTCTTCCATTTATAATTACAGGTTTAGTGTCAGAATGATAAATGTTTCCTTGACTATCTTTCATAACACCAGTATCTATATTTAATCTTAGAGTTTTTTTAGGTAAGGCTGTATTTTCTTTATTTGAAAAGATAGCCTCTCTCTTACTATCATCATATTCTACATTAAACCCAAGAGTATAAGCTGCATATCTAACAGGTAGCATAATGCGATTATCCTTAATATATGCTTTTACATCCATATACACAGTAGTTTTCTTTCCATCTTTTATAATGTTATAAAAGTTTTTGTCTACTTGGAAAACTGCAAATTCTTTTTCATCTTTAACTTGTTTTTTGCCTTGTTGGTTTTCTTGCTCTTTCATTTTGTTAAGATCAAATTGATTTAGGATATTCTTGTCATCAGCTTTCAAAAGTTCGTCCAACTTTTTATCTTGAGATTTCTTGTCTTCTTTCTTCTCTTTATTTTCTTTTTGGAGTTTTAGAATTTCATCTAATTTCTTGGATAAGTCTTGGTTTAAATTTTTGTCTTTTTCATCTTTAGCTTGTTTCTCAAGTTCTTCTTTTGCTTTTTTATTTGCTTCCTCGATTAACTTCTTTGCTTCTTCAATTTTCTTATCTAACTCTTCTTTTAGCTTTTTAATTTCTTCTTCAGAAGCTTTTTGTTTTTCTTCTAACCCTTTAATCTTCTCTTCTAATTCTTTTTTTGTATTTTCAGAAGATTCTTTTAAACTATCAATAGCCTTTTGAAGCTCTTCAATTTTCTTACAACATTCTGACTTAGAATTTTCTGTTTCTTTCTTTTTAGACTCGAGGTCTTTTATCTTAGTATCTTTTTCATCAAGAGCTTTTTCTAAGTCCTTAATTTTATTATCTTTATCCTCAATTTCTTTAGTCTTCTTTGCTAGTTCTCCTTCTAAAGACTCGAGCTTTTCTTGCATTTCTTTGATTTTATTTTCGTTTTTATCGGTCTTTTCTTTCTCAGCTTCTAACTCCCATTTTGTAGATGAATAATCTTCTTTTAGTTTTGCATTTTCATCTTGTAATCTTTTTAATTCATCTTTAAGCTGAGTAATTTCTGCTATTAGTTCATGATTATTGGAGTTTTTAAGATTCTCAATTTCTTTATTCAATTGAGTAATCTTATTGTCTTTATCTCTAATCTCTTCTTCTAACTTAGACTTTTCTTGTTTTAGTTTCTCTCCATTATCTTTGCAAGATTCTAACTTTTCCTTTAACTCATCTATCTTTGATTGATCTTCTTGTTTCTTATCATTTAAGTCTTTGATCTGATTTTCTAAGTCCTTAATGTTTTTAGTTAAATCATCAATCTTATTGTCCTTTTCATCAATATCTTGTCCTGTCAAATCAGTTTGAGTATCAATGGAATATTTATTTGGATTGTATATAGTCATCTTTCCTTGATACATATCATTGTTATAATCAAATTCAAGTTCTACACTATCTACGTTCTTATCAAAGACAAACTCTCCATTTTCAAACCTTAATCCATTAGGAATAGATTTGAATCCTTGATTTCCGTTGAAACCAAAATGATTTTCGTAAAATGGATTTTGTTTTGGTCTATATTCAACATCTTGATTATGGAATACTCCTTTACTGTTAATGTTTGGATTGCCTAAAACTTTTATAGTGTGCAATTTATTTCTTGAAAAAGCGTATTGTTCAATTGTCTTTACAGACTTCGGTATAGTTATTTCTTGAAGGTTATTTCTTTCAAAAGCATTATGTTCAATATTTACCAAAGTATCAGGTAAAGTCACTTCTCTAAGTCCACAATTAAAAAATGCTAAACCACCAAGATAAGTTAGCCTATTTGATAGTTTTACCTCGTCTATACTTGCATCGTAAAAGGCAGCATAGCCTAAATGCTTAACAGAATCAGGAATAATTACTTTATCCCAATGTTTGCCACGTCCAAATTCTCTTTTATATCTAAGTTCATCGTTTAAATGACTTAAAGAATAATTTCCATTTATAGATTTTGTTCCTTCAGGAAATACTAGAACATTTGTCTTTTCTTTCTTTTCTAAGCCCTTATCACTAAAGGCAATTATATTTCCCTCAGAGGAATACATAAAATCATCTTCCGTCCACTCTACCTTATAATCTGTACTTGCATATACAGGACTTACAGCCACTATATTCACTAGACTTACAAGTAGCATTATCACAGCTAAAATTCCACTTGTTATTTTTTTCATAAATTTTCCTCACTTTCATTTGTATCTTTTCTTTTAAGTTCTTGTCTTTCTCTATTTTCTTCTTCCTTATTTTTTCTAACAATAAATAAAAATTCATCAAGAGATATTTTTTGACTTCGAAATTCCTTGATGACCTCTAAATTTTCTATTTCTTCTTGTTCCTCTACTAATAACTGAAGTTCTATTTCAATTTCTTCTTTTTTCTTTCTTAAATTCTTCTGTTTTTCTATGTTTCTGATTAATTTTTTATTCATAGATTTTTACTCCTTCCCCCTTATTTTGGTCTACCAAAGGAATAAAAGTGATTTTTCCAATATCTTGAGTTTATACTGGTATATTGGATAGGATCTCCTGCATGGAGCATCATTCCATTTCCGGCATATATCCCTACGTGAGAAATTGGCGTACCGGAATTATATGTGCCTTTAAAGAAAATAATATCCCCAGGTTTTGCCTCGCTTGGAGATATTGGATTACAATAGTTTTTATAAATAAGCCAAGCTGTAGTTCTTGGCATTCTCTTTACACCAGACTTTGTAAATGACCAACATACAAAACCTGAACAGTCAAAGTTAGATGGTCCACTTGCTCCAAACACATATCTTTTACCTATATGTTTTTCTGCTTCATTAAATAAGGCTTTGGCAGTTTCAGAATCAAAAGCAAGACCGGGATTTCCAAAGTTTGGATTGTCTATAATCTCTCCCAAGTTCCCATAGCTTGATCCAAAATATCCACTCATATTTCCCTGACTATCAAGTAATGCTAAATAATGAGCCATATTTGTTTCATAGTTTGCAAATTCTTCTCTTGCTATTTCATCAATACTTTTCTTTTTTATAGTTAATGTTAGAATTCTATAGGTGTATGGATTTCCTTCACTGTCATATTTTGTAATAGACTTTGAAGTATATTTTTTCTCATACATTTGATTAAATAGCTTTTTTAATTCCTTTTGTATCTCTTCAGCTGACTTAATCTCTCCATATCTTGCTGTTAAATAGCTAAAAAGCTCGTGTAGGTCATGACCAACAGAATCTCCTTTTATATGATATTCATCATAATTTGGATAATTTTCTTTAATACTATCTATTTCATCTTGTAAGGCATATTCATAACTTGTAAATTCATTGTTAATATCCATTAAAACTTCTTCTTTTGATAGATAGCTTGTAGCTATAACATTACTTGTTAATCCTGAAGTAAGACTGCCAACATTGCTAATTCCTTGAAATAGCATAAAAAAAAGTCCTAAAATACAAAGGGCAATTAAAATTTGCTTATATCCTTTGTTTTTTAAAGCTTCCAATGTTTTCTTTCCAATATTAGCGAAAGATTTCTTTACTCTATTTACTAAACCTTCCCCGTGTTTCTTCCTAAAATCTCTCTGAAACTTCTTTTTCATAAAAAATCGATTCAGTTTATTAGAGTTTTGATAAGCTTTAGTCTTCTTCAATTCTTCAAAATTTCTTTGAAATAGAAGTTTACTTTCTTTCTTATAAATTTTTCCTTCTAAAGATTTTATTTTTCTTTGAGTTTTTAAAGGTTTTTTTCTTCTAAAATGGCTAATTTCTCTACCTACAACTTCGGTAGTTCTACTAAGCTTATAAGCAGCGTTAACACCTGCATTATCATCTTTCCCACTATATAGATAGTTTGCCGTCATAGCACTCGCAAAAGTAATAGGTTTTTCTAAACCCGCTTTTTTTGACTTTTTCTTATACTTAATTAACTCTTTTTCTTTTTTATTCTTTTTCTCATATAGTTTTGATATTTTATCTTCCTTTTTATAAAACTTATCTTTTTCACTTTTGTTATCTTTTTTAGAATGGAATTTAGTTTTATTTTTTGTATCTACCTTATTTTCTTCAGATACATTTTTAGAATCCTGTACTTCTTTTTTTGTCCTGGTGTATTCTTTCTTTGGATCAAAGTTGCTTTTCTTTATAGTATTATCAAAAGCGTCTTTTATTTGTCTTTTCTTTCCCTTGTTTTTATTAGAAATTCCACTATGATTTAAATCAAGTTCATCTACTTCAAGATTCTCATTTTTTATTACGTTTTTTTCCTGTTTGAAGATTTCTTTTTTCGTGCCTATTTTTTCTTGATTCTTTTTATTTATATTATATTTATCTTTATTTTTTTCAGATTCACTTTTGAATCCTTCAGATAGGCTATCCTGTCTAAATTTCCCACTAGAAACCTTACCCATTAGCATATCTTTTTCTTCTAAATTTCTAACTTTGCCTTTGAAATATTTGCTATTTTGTTTTTTATTAGTATTCAGGTCTTGAATTATTTTTTTATCTTCTTCATTTGCCTTATATGATAGATATTTTCTTCTAAACTTCCCATTTAAAGATTTTAATTCTACTTTTTCCCCTTTATCCTTAAACTGACTTTGAGATTGATAAAGTTTTTTAAAGGTGTTTTTTTGAAAGCTTTCTTTCCCTTTCTCACCAAGAATAGAATAACCATCCCAATTTTTTCTTTGCACATCAGAAGATGGTAAATACTTATAGTCATCTCTTGTGTCCCTATATGATACATTGCTATCACTAAAGTTCATGTCATAGCGATCTATGACACCATCATTATCTGAGTCCTGCGATAAGGGATCATATGTTGAACTTACCTCTATATTAAAATCCTTATCTTCTTCTTTTCTAAATCTCCTTATTTTTTTCTCTTGCACTCCATTAAAACTTTCACTCTCAACGTTTTTCTTCCATTTTAAATTACTATTCCCCTTGTAATTTTTTTGGGGAGAAGTGCTACTTTTTAAATTAGAGCTAGTTGAATTTGGTCTATCATTAAAATCTTCTTTAAAGTTACTTAGCCTGTATTCTGTTTCTTGCCCGTAATATTCACCATATCTACTTTCCTCATTTTCTTCCATTTTTCTATGCTGCTGTTGCGAATATTCTGGCTGATATTCATTATGATAGGAGGCTTCTGCAAATTTTTCCTCATGGTTTTTTCTTTGTCTTCTTCCTCTATTTGACTTATCTTTTTCGTTGAGTAAATCCTGACTATTTTCTTGCAAATGAGATGAATAATACTTAGAGTTTTCATCATTATTGTCTATGTTATTCCTGCTTTTTACTTTATTAATTTCTTTTTTTGAAAAATCTGATTTTCTCTCTGTACTACTGAATTTTTCATTGCTTTCTTCTTTCTTTTCTGATATAAGTTTGGTCTTTGGTACATCTCTTGGGTTTACTTTCCCTTTCTTTTTCATATATACCTCCTATTTCATATTTTTCTCTATCCTTTCTTTAGCTATTTGACAGTAGTCTTTGTTTATGTCAATTCCAATATATTCTCTGTCCATCCTAATAGCTACCATTCCAACAGTTCCTGAACCCATAAAGGGATCAAGAATTAAGCCTTTTTTAGGACATCCTGCTTTTATACAAAGTTCTACCAGTTTTGGTGGAAATACCGCATAGTGTTTTCCTTTAAACGCACTGGTGTTAATAGTCCAAATATCTCTATTGTTTCTAAACTTAGGGACATTATCTCCTATATATTCTCCATACTCTCTTGCTTCATTTATGCTCTGTCTTTTAGCTCCTGTGCCTTCTTGTAAATACTTATTATCTTTTCCTCTTGCCCTCATATATCTTTTCTTGCTTATTTCTTTTATTGGTTCTTTCATAGCGTCAAAGTTATAGAAATACTTTCTTGCTTTTGATAGTAGGAAGATATGTTCATAAGACCTTGATGGTCTATCCCTACAAGACTCAGGCATGGCATTTTCCTTATGCCAAATAATATCGCTTCTTAAATACCAACCATCCTCTCTTAATTTTAAAGCTAGTTGCCAAGGTATCCCCATTAAGTCTTTTGCCTTGTAGCCACTGAGTTTTTCTGTAATAGACTCTTTTTGACCACTTCTTCCTTCTATGTTTTTAGGATCTTTATATTTTTTTTTGCTTCTTGTACCTGCATAAGAATCTCCAATAACTACCCAAAGTGTTCCTTCTTTTTTTAATACTCTTTTTACTTCTCTAAAGACTTTAATTAATTTATTTAAATATTCCTCCGGACTTTCTTCTCTTCCAATTTGTCCTTCTGCTTTATAATCTCTAAGTCCATAATATGGAGGAGATGTAATACAGCAATCAAATATTTTATCTGGAAATTCCTTTAGAGCAGAAATTGCATCTAAATTAATAATATAGTTAGTTTTTAACTTCTCTCTGTCTATCAATTTCTATCCCTTCCTTTAATTCTTCTGGTTTAGTTGTCATTAACTTATACAATTTTGTATCTTTAGGAAATCTATCTACAAAAGGTACTATTGTGTTTCCATAGAATAGTAATCCCTCTCCCTCATTGGAATTTGTTACGTAGGATAACTGATAAAGAGATATATTTAACTTGTTAGCTAAAATTTCCCTATCACCACTAGCTTGATTAAGCATTAAGATAAAATCTGTATTATCAAATATATTTTCTATTTCGGGACTGGCTAAAAGGTCCTTTACATTTTGTGTTAATCCTGTTGGAATCCCGCCCCATTTTCTAAATCTCTTCCAAATTTCTATGGAATATGAGGCTGTTTGTTCTTCTCTTAAAAGCAAATGGAATTCGTCACAGTAATATCTGGTTTCCTTCTTATTTCTATTAATAGTTACTCTATTCCACACTTGATCTTGAACAATTAACATACCTATTTTTCTAAGTTGCTTTCCTAATTCCTTAATGTCATAACAAAGAATTCTATTTCCTGTATCTACATTAGTCCTATGGTTAAATACATTGAGGCTGCCTTTGACATAAATTTCCATTTCTACCGCTAATTTTTTCCCTACATTTTCTTCTTGTTTTAAAAGTAAATTATATAAATCTTCTAAAATTGGCATATTTTCAGAAATTGGATTGTCGAAGTAATCCTTATATAATATTGGAAGACATCTATCAATTACTGAAGTTTCTTCTGCACTTAACCCTTCCTTTCCTACTACAAGTTCAAACAGTGAAAGAATAAAGTCAGACTTTAAAGATAAGGGATTGTCTTCATCGGCATAGTCTACATTTATATCCAACGGGTTTATATAATCCTTACTTGTTGGCGATATTTTTATAACTTCTCCACCTAGTGCCTTAGTTAAATTTCCATACTCCCCTTCCGGATCACAGATAATGATGTCATCTTGTGTGATTAAAAAAGCATTGGTAATTTCTCTTTTAGCTGAAAAAGATTTACCGCTACCCGGTGTTCCAAGTATTAAACCGTTTGGATTCTTTAAAAGCTTTCTATCTGTCATAATGATATTACGACTTAAAGCATTTAATCCGTAATATAAGCTCTCTCCTTCTAAGCACAACTCTTCTGTTGTAAAAGGAATAAAGACTGCTGTAGAGCTGGTTGTAAGTCCTCTTTTTATTTCTATTTCATTTTTTCCAAGTGGCAGGGAAGAAATTAGTCCTTGTTCCTGTCTATAGTTAAGATTTTTCAATACACAATTATGCCTACCTGCTATTGAATTTAGTTGAAAGATTATATTACTCAATTTCTTTCTACTTTTTTCCATATTTGTAAACAAAATAGTTATGACAAACATTCTCTCATTATGATTTTGAAGTTCTACTAATAGTTTCTTAGCATCATTACCGTAGGTAATTAAATCGCTTGGAAGAATATCAATGTCATATCCTGATCTTATAGCCTTCTTATTTTCTTCAATTTTCATTTTATCCAAGTCTGTTATTTTTCTTTTAATCATCTTTATAGCTTCTGTTTGATCAATGGAATTTATATGAAATGTTACAATCATATTTTCTTCAACTCCTAAAAATTCTGATAATAATCTATCTGATAATTCAGGTGCTAGAATTTGTAGAAAGTTTACTTCTCCAAAGTATTCTCCAATTTTAAATTGATTGTTAGATGAAAAGTTAAATGATGCTGGTACTATATAATCCTTAGTAGATAGTCCACTATATTTTAGGTCTTCAAATGAAAAAACAAAATTCTTATTTGGATTTAAGATATCGTGAATAACCTTTAACCTTTCATATCCACTTAATACATAAGCTTTTACTCCCATCTGCTTAAAGTTATTTAATATATCCATTTCCATTCTTTCAAGTCTTGTAGTTGCCTCTTTTAAATCTTGTGCTTGTAAGCTAAAGGTGATATACATATATTTAGTAAGTCCATTATTTCCTTTTTGACTCTGATTTTTTAGCATTTCCCTGTACTCTTTTCGTATTTCATTATATGAATCGTTTCTATCCGGAACATTGATGTTTTTTTCTACTTCTTCATTTTTTCCTATGCGATTAATATATGAAAGTTCTATATCAACACTTGGATCAAAATAGTTTAAAAAACTTGAAAATTCATTAAATATACTTTCCTTATCTTCTTCTGTTGAAAGCTGGTAGTTAATATCTAAAAAACGTATCATTTTATTAAATTTGTTCTTCTCAACTTGGCAAATCCCATTTCTCAACATTCTTAAATAAGGGATTGTTTCCTGAACACTCTTTTTCTTCTTCCCACCAAAAAAGGAAAGCTTCTTTTTGGGCTTTCCTTTTTCTTTAGAAATATTTGCTTTTTTCATCTTTTTTTGACTTATACTAATGCTTTTTAAATCTTCTTTTTGTTTTTTTAAATTTCTTTTTTCTTGATTTAATTTTTTCTGTTGTTTTTTCTGTATTTGATTCATTTACTCCTTTCCTTTCTTTGTTTCTTTATATCATAAATACATTCTGTCTTGTATATCCTTATACTTGTCTGTCTTTTCTTATCTATAATATACTTTAAATATTTTTCAAAATAGATCCCGTCCTTTTCATAAAGAGTTGCAAATATTATAGGAAAAGACACACCTATCATGATTAACATAGATAGGTCATTAGGCAGCACTTTTTTTACCATTAAATATACTGGAAAGCCTATTAGACCTGCAATTGTAAAGCCAATTAATTGTCTTTTTGTTAGATTTAGAGCTACCTTTGTTTTTACTTTTGTTAAGTCCTTTGGGACATTTACATAAGCCATTATTCTAAACCCTCTAAGTAAAAGCCATATATATCTTCTCTGTTCAGATCTTCTAATGATTTTCCCATATTCACTGCTATTTCTAATACTTTTTCATTCGTTTCTTCTCTATTATCTAAAACTTCCGATGTTTTTCTTATAATCATTCTATTTTGTATTTCTCTTGTAATATATCCCCCTATTAAAAGTATTGGGAGTCCTATTGTTCCAAGTGTTTTTAAATTAATTTTTTTGTCCTTTTTTCTTCTAATTTTCATCATCTTCTCCTTTTTTATTAATGAGCATTTAAAATTGATTTTGCAATACTTCCTGATTTCATCATAGTTATCCCAAGTATTAATGTGTATCCTAGTAATTCAAAAATACTTTTGTGTATGTCTGATATATTTAAAGTCTTAACAAGTACGGCATAAATTCCTACGCATATAAGTAAGAATAAACCTTGCAAGCCAAGTGCGAAGAGCCCTCTTATATAGTTTGTTCCAATACTTCCCCATTCTTTATTACCCATTGTGGCAAAAGGTATGGCGCAAACTGAAGTATAAATATATATTTCTATCATCCTGCCGTATAGAATAACTGTAATGAGTATTGATATCCCTTGAATTATCATCTTTACAATTGATGTCTCTAGTACTATAGTCATTAATTTTCCTATTGACTCTCCTTTTAGGCTATCTACCATATTAGCTATATCACCCGGAGAAACTTTTGCACTAGCATTTGCCACACCTGCTGCCTTTCCTATTAAATTCTGTGCCACATCAAATACTGCCATAGAAAAGTCAAAAGCATGAGATACAAGCCATACTGCTATCCACATTTTTATCATATATTTAAAAAAACCAAAGGTATCTGTGTCATGCATATTATTTTTGTTCATTACCATTTGAATTAATTCAATACATAGTACAGCCGTTATGATAAGACCTGCTATGGGAAGTATAACATTTTCTGAAATAGACTTTATGAAGTGGAAAACCTCCGAGTTCCATCCACTCGGAGTCTTTCCTACCTCATTTGCTATCGTTGATACTTTGTCATTTATATCAAGGAGCATTCCGCTTAAATTTTCCTTGATCATATCAATAAGTATCTCCGAAAAAAACTCTTTGATCTTATCTACTATATTAAACATTTTATTTTAACACGTTTGCTAATAGCGGTATTAGTTTTAAACCTATGAGTACAATTCCCCCTCCAGCCATAAGCTGCTTAATGCCTTGAGATTTAGCACCAGATAGTGATAGGTAATCCTTTGATGTTATCTCCGGATTTTCCCCCACTTCACACCGTGCATGCGACTTTCACCGCACACGGCGTTCCATCACAAGAAAGATTTTCACGTTTTAACTAAGACTTACACACTTCGTAACAAATTATTTTTTTCTCTAAATTAGTGGCAATTCTGCCATTTTTCTAAGCTTATTACATTTCTCAATCTGCTTGACTGTTAACCCAAGCTCTTTTATATATTTTTGGATTGTATCTACTTTTGTTGCATGGATGAGTATATGAACTGCTTCTGTAACAAGAATTAAGTTGCTGTAACTGTCTGTACCGCCTTGTTCAAGCGGTATCTTGTGATGGCAATGTATGTCGTTTGGTATAAGTTTTACACCTGTTACTCCACATCTGCCATATTGAGCTGCAAAGAGCGAGATTCTGTTGTCTGCAAACTCTATGCTTTTATCAAGCACAGGATGTCTCATCAACCAAACAAGTGTATCTACATCAATTTGCAGATTTTTATGAATAAAAGCTCTGCCCTTTACAGTGTATTTATTTACAACCTTTTTCTTGTGTTTTGCGTCCTTTGTCCTAATATATCCAACTGGAATTAGCGGATGTCCATTAAGGAAGCGAAGCTGTTTACTTTTTCCATATTTTTCTTTGATAAATCCTTTGTTTAGCGTTCCACTGGTTTTAATATCAAGTCTGTTGTTCATCTGCTTTTTAATGTGAAAGGCTATTTTAGCAAAGTCCAAACTTACATTTGTTGCTATTTGGTAGTAATTATGCAAGCCTGAAACAGTGGCATTATACTTGGCTATTGCTTTGTACTGTTCCTTTTCGTTTGCAGGTCTTTTTATATCCGCAACACATTTAGAAATATCTTCTTTTGCATTTTTCAGTGCCTTATCACTTATATGCGACTGTACAACAAACTTTTTGCCTTTTGGTTTAACCTTAAGCTTAAATCCTAAGAACTCCGAATACCTTTGTTTTAGATTTGTTATTTTAGATTTTTCTTCACTCACATTTAGTTTTAATCGGTCTTGCAACCATTTTGTAACTGCCTGATAGGTTCTTTTTGCATCGTAGTAATTACGGCAAAATATCTTAAAATCATCAGCATACCTTACAATGTATATTTCTTTTAGGTTGCTTGTTCTTAAAGCTCTGTAAGTATGGCTTTTTATCTCTGTTCCTTGACTGTTCGTTCTCTGTTTATATGGATAATGCGTAGGCATTGTCAGCCATTGAGATGAAACCCACCAATCTAATTCGTTCAAGACTACATTAGATAGTAGCGGTGATAATATTCCGCCTTGTGGTGTTCCCTTTGTTGGTGTAATTACCTTTTTATCGGGCATAACTATGTCTGCTTTAAGCATTTCCTTAATGATACAAAGTAACTTTTTGTCTTGGATTCCTAAATTCCAAAGCTGCCTTATGAGCTTTGCATGATATACGTTATCGAAAAATCCTTGTATATCAATATCGACTACATAGTGTAAGTGCTGTATCTGCATTAGTCTTGCACATTCTGCAATAGCGTGTTCCGTACTCCTGTTAGGTCGAAACCCATAGGAACTGTCATGAAACTTGGCTTCACATATCGGCTCTAATATTTGCAAGATACATTGTTGTACAATTCTATCTACAATAGTTGGTATTCCTAAAGGTCTAATTTTCCCATTAGGCTTTTGCATTTCCACTCTCTTTACAGGGCGTGGCTTATACCAATGAAACTGTTTTTGTATGAGAGAAATGTATTCTTCTTCATTTAGCCTTGATAGATGTTTTATTGTTCTGCCATCTACCCCAGCCGTATGACTTCCTTTGTTCCCTTTTATACTACGATAGGCAAGTTTAATATTTTCTCTTGAAGTTATCAACTCCATTAAATTTGAAAATACTTTATTATTACCGCTATCTTCATATAAATCATCAAGGACTTTTTGCAAGTCATAGTATTCCGTATAACGGATTTTGCTTTGTTTCAGTGTTTGTTTCGAAGTGGACACAGTCACCATCTCCTTTCGGATTTGATTTTCTTTGTCATACTCGAAGCTGTGTTTGTCTTAATTTCAGTTCTTGTACTTTCCTGTGACTGGTGGCTATCCCTCCACGAACTTATTATTTTCGCTTCATAGGTACTGTGCCACCGCTTTCACCAAGATAAAGAACGGTTATATGCTGTTTTTTTCAGTCATTTTCCCATTCAACACTTCATTAGCATTAGACTGCTTCCATGCTCTTGGCTTACCACGTTCCGACAATCTTATCTTTGAATACGTTTAGGTTCTTCCTCTAAGCCTGTGTTTAGTTTTCACCATATCGCCTGTAACGATATATGGATTTTCATAACAACCATTCTTACTCATCCACAAACACCCCATCTTTGATGGGAATTGCCGTTAGGCAAATTCAAACGTTTAGACCCTTACATTCGGAAGTACGTCAGTGCTTTGGTATACACATTCTCACCATGCGTATTCGACACCCGACATATAGGTAGCACCGTCCACCTCTGAACAGCTTTCGTGTCTGATGTTAATATCAGTCTTACGGCTACTCTCTGCCGACTTCACCGAGCTTTTGACAATGAAATAGTCTAATATTCATTGCCAATCGGAGTATCAGTGTAGGCATTTCAGGGCGTTACCCCGTCATTCTACCTATCAGATTGCCAGTTCTCCTAAGTTTTGAACTTTCAGTCCTTCGACTTAGTGCATAAGCTTTTCACTTATGAACGTGTCGCACGGTTGTCATTCCCATAACCTTCCATCAGGTTGATAACACCCCATGCTCCAAGCCCTGCACCAATTGCTGTAACTAATATTTTTAATACATTTACTGCTTGTGTAAAAAATTCCATTTATATTTCCTCCTCTTTTTCTTCTTTTTTAATTTTATTTATGTGCTTTACGATAAAATTTTTAAATGTCTTGTCTTCTTTTTTTGTTTCCTTAAAATATCCAAAAATATGGATGTATTCTCCACTTTTAAATTCCTTCACACTTTTTGCCTTTTCTCCGTAGAGATTACAGTAGATATATTCTTTCTTAACCTTTCCTTCTTCTTTGTTCTTTCTAACTATTGTGAAGTTAGCTACTTCTTTTTCTCCTTCCTTTGTATCTATTGCAGTTGTTTTTATTTCTCCTACTAGATTTCCATTAATATTTAGCATTTCTCTTTCCATTTGTTCTATCTCCTTTATTCCATAAAAAAAGCGATAGTTTTCTCTATCGCTTCTACTTCTAATTAATTAATATTTCATTTTTCTCTGTATCTTATTTTTTCGGCTCATCTCGTATATATTTCATTCTTCCTCCTTTGGGCATAAAAAAACACCGAAATGTTTTTTTCGGTGTAAATTTCTCTATTTAATTTTATGGTTTTAGTAATTCTTTCCAGTTTTCTATAAAGCCAACATGTCTTAATTCAATATTTTCATATCTTGCTATTAGTGCTATTAGATCATGATAAAAATTTTTGTAATTTTCTTCTTCAGAAACTATTTTAAGATTAACTAATGTAGCAAATATTGTATTGTTTGAAATATTATTTTTTAAATATTCTTTATATAGCTTTGGTGATTTTGTAAGCTTTGCTCCATATAGCCTGCCATAATGGGCACATATATTTCTTATATAGGCAAAATTTTCTATCCAAGATTCAAAGTAATGGTAGTCTGTATGAAAGACTTTTGCAATTTTACTTTTATCTTCATTTTTCATATTCTTATACATTTTAGATAAAGTTCCAAAACTTGCTACTTCTATCACTGCATAGAGTGGAATTTCTCCACCTTCATAATTGTCTTTAAAGTTTTTTATAAATGGTGAGCGTCTATTTCTTTTAACTTCCCTTGCTAATTCTTCTAGTACCCTTTCTTGTTCCTTTTGTTTCTCAAAATTATTCATATCTTTATATGAAAAGTTCCCATATCTTAAAGAAAAATAGTTTGTGATAACTGCTCTTAAAGAAACTTCAATATGCTCTATTGTTTCAAATATAAGCTGTCTAAGTTCTCTATCAAATTTATATAAACTTACAATATCTTCAAAACTTATTCCTGATATATATCTTCCATCTTTTTTTAATGTGATACTATAAGCTTTAATCAGCCTGTAATAGGATATTCTTCCAAGAATTTTCTTAGCATAAGTTTTATCTTCTACTAAAAGTCCTAAGTCTATTAAGTTTTTTACTTGATTTTCTATACTAATCGGTTCTTGATGAATTTTTTTCATTTTTTCTCCTAAAATCAAATGACCCGACTTGGTCCGCATTGTTAAGAGGCGTGTCGGGTACTGTTGACATTATTATATGCTATAAAATATTTTTTGTCAAGTAATTTCTTTTAATCTTTCCTAAATATCTATCTTACTTCTAATTTTAAATTTATTCATCTAATATTTCAACTACCATACTCTCTTTTAACTTAACCTCATCTTTTCTCTGCAGGTATTTCTCTATGTCAAATATATTTCTCTTATCATAATCTTCAAGGAACTTATAATTCTTATGTTTGGTTATGTCAAATTTATCTGAAAGAAATGGTCTAACTCCTCTTAATTGGTAGATACATTTCCCACCATCCATTACAGTTATTTCATCTTGACTCATTAATTCTTTTCCAGTTTTTTGATAGTTTAAACCAAAACTCTTTTGATTTGATCTTGTTTCTGATGTGTTATATAGGTCTATGGTTTCTTTGCCTAGGCTTTCAGATAATTCTTTTAATGTTGTTCTTTCTTTGCCTCCTAAAAATAACGTCGAATCACAATTGCCAACTATGGTATCTGCATTATCTTTATAGATACTTTTTAGTTGTGATTGTGCTTGTAATATTATACAAGCTGATATTTCTCTACTTCTAATAGTTGCTATCAGCTTTTCAAATTTAGGAATTAAGCCGATATTTGCGAATTCATCAAGTAGGCATCTCACATGAACAGGAAGTCTTCCGCCATATTCATCATCTGCTTTATCACATAATAGATTAAATAATTGTGAGTACATTATTGATACTACAAAGTTAAATGTATCATCTGTATCCGATATTATTACGAATAAAGCTGTTTTCTTTTCTCCAAGTGTATCAAGCTCCAGTTCATCTTCTTTCATTAAGTCCCTAAGTTCCTGAATATCAAATGGAGCAAGCCTTGCTCCACAGGATATAAGGATTGATTTGGCAGTTTTTCCTGCTGCTAGTTTGTATTTCTTATATTGTTTTACTGCAAAATGATTTGGCTTTTCTTTTTCTAATGCTTCAAACATATAGTCTACTGCATTTTTAAAATTTTCATCTTCTTCTCTTACCTCACTTGCATCTATCATAGCAAGTAAAGTTGTAAAGTTCTGTTCTTCTTTAGGAGCTTCATACCAGATATATCCTATAAGTGCTGTGTAATAGAGTTTTTCAGCTTTCACCCAAAAATCCTCAGTTGATTTTTCTCCTTCTCCCTTAGTATTTGCAATTATTGTTTGTACTAATTTCAAAATATCTTTTTCACTTTTCAAGTATGCAAAGGGATTATATCTCATGGATTTTTTAAAGTTTATTGTGTTTAGTATTTTTATCTCATATCCATTTCTTTCCAACATTTTCCCACATTCCAAGACTAATGTTCCTTTTGGATCGGTTACTACATATGAAGAGTGCATTTGCATGAGATTTGGCTTTACAAAAAACCTTGTTTTACCACTACCAGAACCTCCAATTACCAATACATTTTTATTTCTCGCATATTTTGGATTTTTAGGTCTATTGTTCATGGTAAGTCTTTCAGTTTGAGTTAATAGCACATTGTTTTCAAACTTCTTGTCAATGTATGGCTCAATATCTTTTTCATTTCCCCATCTTGCCGATCCATATTCTCTGCCCTCTCTAAACTTTTTTGCTTTTTTCTTTTTCTGTATAAGGATTAACTTAATAACTACTGATAGAATTAGACCGGGTATCAGATTTTTTATTTTTAATGATGGAATATATTTTAAAGTATCTATTTGACTAAAAGCTACTAGAATTCTATCTATTATATCTCCTCCTACATAAGAGTTGACATGGCTTGCAAAGATATTTCCTATATAAAAAAATAAGAGGTAAGGAAGATTTTCTAATACAAATTTCTTCTTATCTCTTATCTTAAAAACATTTTTTATATCTTTTATTATTTCATTTAGTATTTTCGAATTAATCACTTCCTCTCCATAAAAAAGAGTAGATTTCTCTACCCATTAGTATCTTATTTATCTTTTTTATATATTATTACTGGAACTTGTTTTATTTTTTTACCTATCTTTTTTCTTTCCAAGACAAAAATCATATTCTCATTTCTTTTAAAATATCCTAAATCTCTATGATAGCTTATACCACACTTGCAATGTAATAGACCTATAAACTGTTGCTTCATCTTTGAGTTACATATGGGACATATTCTTTTATTTGTCATTTTAAACCACCATTATACTTATATTTTACTTTCAAAGGTATTTTTTAGTTTTTTCCCTAATGCTTCTGTTCTCATTTTTTATCTATAGATAAGAGAAATTCTTCTACTGGATGATTCCATCTTCTTTTTCATAGTATTCAACAATAAAGCTATTCATGCCTTCTCATCATATATATTATATATCTAAGTGCTTTTATTATAAACTTTGTTCCTGATGCTTATGTTTAACCTTATCTCTGTCAATAGTATCTTTGACTTTATCCTTGAAGTTATTAAGCCTTTCTATTACAGA
Organism: Aedoeadaptatus ivorii; assembly: GCF_030815095.1. Classification (NCBI taxonomy): domain Bacteria; kingdom Bacillati; phylum Bacillota; class Tissierellia; order Tissierellales; family Peptoniphilaceae; genus Aedoeadaptatus; species Aedoeadaptatus ivorii. The sequence goes on along the minus strand of NZ_JAUSWF010000006.1, from coordinate 39,532 downwards.
TTTTCTTTTTCTTGACTTATCTTTAGTAAATTTCTGGACTGTCTTTTTAAAAGCTTGTTCCATCACTTTTATATCTTTTGCTTGAAAAAAGATAATGTTGTTTCCATTTTCTAAATCTTTCTTTATGGAAAATTTCACCCCATATCTTTTTAATTCTTTTTTCAATGCTTTTAAGTCTATGTCATTTAATTCTAAGGTTTCTACTTTACCTTTTTTTACAAGATCTTTTACTTTTACTTTTTTAAATTTTTCTAAGGGTCTTGACTGTTCTGTCTGCGCTTTATGTTTATTTATTTCTAATATTTTCTTCATCAAATTTATAACTTGCTTGGCTGTAACTATCCCCGCTTTTTTTACTATGGCTATTGTTCTGCTATTTATATCATCATTTTGCATTCACTCACCTACTTTCATTCTTTTTTTAATATTTCATAGGCTAATTTTGATTTCTCCTTCATTTTTTCTATTCTTCTATTTTCTCCTGTAAATATAATGGGACTGCATATTTCAAGTATCCTTGAGTAAATTCTTTTATCTTTTATAGTTTCAGGATTAGTTAAAGCTGATATATTTAAGTTTGTTGTTATAATTAGAGGTTTCCCACTTCTATATCTACTATCTATTATGTTAAAGATATGCTCAGCTGCAAAATCTGTATCTCTTTCCATTCCAAAATCATCAATAATTAATAGTTTCTTATGATTTAGGTTATCTATATACTTACTCTTATCAATCTCAAAGTTAGTCATATCATTTAAAATTACTGAAAAATTTGTCATTTTGACTGATATTTCTTTTTCTAGTAAAGCATTTGCTATAGCACTTGCAAGATATGTTTTTCCACATCCCACATTCCCTATGAGAATTAATCCTATATTATTTTCATATATTTCATCAAATTTTTCCACATAATTTTTTGCTACTTTTTCATGCTCACTATCTTTGTCCATATTTTTAAAATTCCAATTTAATAAGATAGGATCAGAAAAACACTCTTTTTTTAAGTGTTCAATTTTTAAAAGCCTTTTATTTTCTTTTCTTTTTTCTTCCTCTAATTTTTGTCTTTCTTTTTTACATTGACATAAAATACCAACTTTTTTTATTTCTCCAAAGAAGTCTATTTCTTTTTCAATTGGTGTTTTACATTTTGCACAATATTTTAATCCTGTTTCTTGATCTATATAACTCCTATTTTCTTCATCTTTTGATGGACTATTTGTTTCTGCATTTTTTATTTTCTGTTCTAGGATTTCTTTTATTAATTCCATATGCTCCTCTCCTATCAAGTATTTAAAATTTCTCTCCATATATCCTCATCGTTACTATAGTCATAGTTTTCTCTTTTCTGATCTTCTCTCTTTATGACTTCTATGTTTCTAATATTTTCATCTGCATTGTATAAGAGAGTCAGTAGATAAGCATTAATGTTTCTAATATCCTTTGGAGCATTTTCTCTTAGGTATTTCAAAACATAGTCTATGTGTTTATAGTTAAGACTTAGAAATTTTTCTTTAAAATTTTCATTGGATATATGCCTCCCTCCTATTTTAATGTTTGTAAAGCTAGTTAAGGCTTTTACAAGTACATTTATCATTACATCTACTTGCTTCTTTTCTTCTATTCTTACTTTTTCAAAGATTTCATAAGATATATTCTTTTTTATAGTTTCTTTTAATTCTTCCTCCTCCAAAGTTTTTTTTGATTTTTCTCCTAGCTTTTCTAAGGGGGATATGGGGGTGGTATTATTAAAATCAGTATTATTAGTTTCAGTATTATTAATATTAGTATTATTAGAGTCCTCTTTTGAAACTTCTTGAGGTTTGTTTTCTAAACTTCCTGAAGTTTGTTTTTTAAACTTCTTGAGGTTTGCTTTTGAAACTTCTGTAGTTTTATTATTTTCTGTGTAAATAAAGTTCTTTACATAGAGTAAATTTGGCTTTCCAAGTCCTAACCTCTTTTTTTCTAATAATCCTATCTCTTCAATTTCTTTCATTACTTTGACCGATTTATTTCTCCCCCAATTTAATACTTCCATAATTTCTTCTATGGTATAGATAATGTATACCTTGTTTTCTTCATCTAACCATTTATTCTTAATTGACAAGCTCATTCTATCGAGTAGAATTCCATAAAGAATTTTTGCTTCTACGGATAGTTTTTTAAAATTTAAGTCGGTGAATAAAGTTTTGGGAATCCTAAAAAATGAATATTGTTCTGATTCATTGCCATAATAGTATTCAAATTTAACTATTTCTTTCATCATAACCCCCTTTCTTTTCATATAAAAAGAGATAGCTTTGATTTTGCTATCTCTTTTTCATCGTTTTAATCTATTTATTTTTATATTTAAATTACTTTTATTCTTTCATTCACCCCTTCTATCACTTCTATAATAAAATATCCTAGCACTGGTAAACCATAAGGACTAAAAAGATATGCTAGTATAAACGCATCTATAGCAAGTGCTTTTTCTCCATGATAAACAGATCCTAAAAATCCCATAATAGCGATAAATGAAATCAGTTTGAAAAATATTGTGCTGAGTCCTAATACAAACGTTAAAAATAGAATTATGATACTTAACGCTATCCTAATAGGAAACAATATGATTTTGAAAAAAACTCTAAATATTATCATATTCTCTTCAATCCTTATTACTTATGTTTTCTTTTCTTTTTTGTTAATTTAATAAAAAAGATGACAGACTTAATCCTAAATCGTCTTGTTTAAAAGTTTTGTGGAAGCCTTTAAACTTTGATTTTAATGGATTTATTGTATCTGTCATCATTATATCACTGTCCCCGCTTCCGCTCTCGCCCATAATGGCGATAAATTCCCCCGCTTCCACCGAAAAGTTTACGTCCTTTAGCGCTTCGGTGGATTGTAGGGAGAATCGGGTTTTATATACTTTTTTCAGATGTTGTACTTGTAGCAGCATTTTTCTTACCTCCTGCTACCAGTCTACAAGAGGACGCGGGCGGGATCCCTCGATTTGCGTGACATTTTGGAGACCGTAGGTGACAATTTCGTCATATGGATCCCGCTTCGCCCTCCGTCACCGCCGAGAGGTCGAAGTCGACGGCAGTGCCCGCCCCCGCTTCGGAGCGCACGGAGACGAGGATGTTCAGCTCTTTGGCGACGCGGTGCACCAGGTAGAGCCCCAGGCCCGTGGAGCGATCCTGTATGCGCCCGTTTTTTCCGGTAAAGCCCCGCTCGAAAAGTCGCGGCAGGTCTTCGGGGGCGATGCCGATCCCCTCGTCGGCTACGGTGAGCACGCCCCCGTCGCAGCCGATGCGAATGGCGCCGCGCGCCGCGTATTTGATGGCGTTGGAAAGCACCTGCTCGAACATAAAGCAGAACCACTTGCGGTCGGTGACAATGCGCAGATCCCCCGCGTTCAGCACGATTTCGCTCCCCGCGGCGGCCGCGGCGGCGCGGTATTTGCGGACGCTCTCTGCGACGAGTTCGGCCACGGACTCTGTGCGGAATACATAGTCGGTGCTATCGGATTCCAGCCGGTAATAGCCCAAGAGCGAATCGACGTAATTTTCCATGCGAAAGACCTCGGCGAGCATCTCCTCGGGTTCGGCGTCTTCGTCGGGAATCAAGAGGCGCAGGGCAAAAAGCGGGCTCTTGAGCTGGTGGCTCCACACGGTCATATATTCCCGGGTGTGGCGGGCGCGCGCCTCGTCGGCTTCTTGCACGGCCTCGCGCTCGGCTTCGAGGGCGCGGATTTTTTTCTCTACGTCTTTCGCCGCCGTCTTTTCGGGCGGAGCGCCCAGGATCTCTGCCAGCGCCTCCCGGCGTCCGCTGTAATCGAGGTAGCGCAAGATGCCGAACAGGCAAAAGCCCGCGGCGAGGATCACCGCGGTATATAGAAACTCGGCGCGGGGCATATAGAGCCTCGTCGCCGCGAGTACGACGAGTGCGGTCGCCAAAAAGGCGAAAAGACCCCGCTTTTCTTCATAGAGAAAGTTACGGAACATAGTAGCCCACGCCCTTTTTGGTGCGGATGATCTCGGGACGATCGAGTTCCCGCAGTTTTTTGCGAAGCCGCATAATGTTCACCGTCAGCGTATTGTCGTCGACGAAATCGTCCCGATCCCAAATCGCCTCGATAATCTCGTCGCGGCTTACGATCTTGCCGGCGTTTTTTACGAGAAATTCCAGGATGCGGTATTCGTTTTTCGTCAGCGCCCGCACCCCCTCTTCGGCGTGGATCTCCATGCGATCGGCGTCCAGGGCGATCCCCTCATAGACGAGCGCCCGCTCCGGCTCGCCGTAGTCGTAGGCGCGGCGCAAGAGCGCGGCGATCTTCGCCTGCAACAGCGCCGGGTCGTAGGGCTTTACGATATAGTCGTCGGCGCCCATCTCCATCGCCATCAGCATATTCATATTTTCTCCTTGGGCGGAAAGAAAGACGATGGGCACATCCGACACTTCGCGAATGGTTTTGCACCAATGGTAGCCGTTGTAGTACGGCAGGCCCACGTCCATCAACACGATATGGGGCTTGTAGGCACAAAACGCCTCGTACACGCGCGTAAAGTCGGCGGGAACTTCTACGTCGTAGCCCCATCCCCTAAGATATTTCGCGATCTGTCTCGCGATGATCTTGTCGTCTTCCACAAAAAAAATGCGCCGATTCACGATATCACCTCGAAGGTATTGTATCATCAATCGACGCATCGTATACAGTTTTACTTTCCCGCGCCCTGCGCCCGGCGGGCGTCTTTGGCGAGGGCATCGTTGGCGAATTTGTTTTCGTCCGCCTGCGAGAGCATCAGCTTAATCCGGTTGGTCTGGTTGACCGCCGATGCCGAGGCGTCGAAGTCGATGGGGATGATATTCGCCATGGGATATGCCTCCCGAATCGACTTGATGACGCCCTTGCCGGTGATGTGGTTGGGCAGGCAGCCGAAGGGTTGCACGCAGACGATATTGCCCGCGCCGGAACGGATGAGTTCCACCATTTCGGCGGTGAGGAGCCAGCCTTCGCCGTATTGGTTGCCCAGGTCGACAAATTCCTCGGCATAGGCCATTAAGGTGTCGACATCCACCGGTTCCTCGTAGCGGGTGGGCCGCAGCAATTCGCGCACGATGTTGCGGTAGCTGTCCACATAGCCCACGGCGAGATCGGTCAAAAATGCCGACATGGCCGAGGTGCCGTAGCGCGCCCTTTTGATGCGCGCGTTCTTAAAGGAGTAGAGCATAAAGTCGGTGAGATCCGGCACCACCACCTCGGCGCCTTCCGCCTCGATCTGCTTCTGCACGTGGTTGTTCGCCTCAGGCAGGTACTTGACGAGGATTTCGCCGACGATGCCGACTTTGGGTTTTACCGCATCGGAGACCTCGAGCGCCTCGAATTCCGCGATCATATGCCGTACGTTCTCGGTAAATTCCCGGCGGGAATAGGTGAGATCCGAAGCGAGGAGCCCCAGCCAGCGGTCGGTGAGAATCCGCTCGCTTCCCTTGATCTTTTCGTAAGGGCGGGTGGCGTTGGAGAGCCGCATCAAGAGGTCGCCGTAGAGCAGGCACTGCACCGCCTTTTTGCCGATGCGCGCCAGCTGTCGCTTGCCGAAGGTAAAGCCCGGGTGGCGCTCGATGCCCTGAAACGACGCGCCCAGAACGGGAATGTGCCCGTATCCCGCGTCGGCGAGAGCCCTTCGAATAAAGCCAACGTAGTTGCTCGCCCGGCAGGCGCCCCCGGTCTGCGACATTAAAAGCGTTAGGCGGTCGGTGTCGTAGCGGCCACTCTTAACCGCCTCCATAAACTGCCCCACGACGAAGATCGACGGGTAGCAGGCGTCGTTGTTGACGTATTTGAGCCCCTCGTCCACCACATGGGCGGAAAGATTGGGCAGTACCTCCACATTGAAGCCCTCGCCCCGCAGCATGGGCTCCAAGATCTTGAAGTGGAGCGGCGCCATTTGGGGAATGAGGATGGTGTGGGTTTCCCGCATTTCCTCGGTAAAGAGGACGGGATCGTCGTAGATCGATTCCATTTCCTTTTCGACGGTGCGATTTTCTACCGCTTGGATCAACGAGCGCAGGCGAATGCGCGCGGCGCCCAGGTTGTTTACCTCGTCGATCTTTAAGACGGTGTAGATCTTGCCGTAGGCGTCCAGGATCTCGTGCACCTGGTCGGTGGTGACGGCGTCGATGCCGCAACCGAAGGAGTTCAGCTGCACCAGTTCCAGGTGTTCGCTCTCGCCGACGATCTTCGCCGCCCGGTACAGGCGGGAATGGTAGTTCCACTGGTCGAGGACCCGCAACTTGTCGTCGAGGACCTCTTCTTCTACCACGGCGTCTTCGCTGAGTACGGCGAGGCCCAGACCGGTGATCATCTCGGGCATACCGTGATTGATCTCGGGGTCGATATGGTAGGGCCTGCCGGCGAGTACGATCCCCACCGTGTCGGTCTCTTCGAGAAAACGCAGGGCCTTTTTGCCTTCGTTGCGCACGTCGTCCCGGTAGCGCGCCTGTTCGGCATAGGCGGCGCTTACGGCGGATCGGATCTCGCCTTCGGGAATGCCGACAAAGACCTCCGCCAAGCGGCGCACCAGCTTGGAGCGGTTGTCGAAGGAGAGGAAGGGATTCAGGTATTCTACGTCTTCCTTCGCAAGGCTCTCGACATTGTTGCCGATGACCTCGCTATAGCCGGCGACCACCGGGCAGTTGAGGGTGTTATCGGCGTTTTCGAGCTTCTTTTCTTCGTAAAAGATCGAGGGATAAAAGATCCGCCGGATCCCCCGCTCCACCAAATCCTCTACGTGCCCGTGGGTGATTTTCGCCGGGTAGCAGGCGGTTTCGGAGGTGATGGACTCGAGCCCCTTTTCGTACAGGGTGCGCGAGGAGGTGGCGGAGAGTTCCACCCGAAAGCCCAGGCGGGTAAAGAAGGTATGCCAGAAGGGATAGTTTTCGTACATATTGAGCACCCGGGGAATGCCCACGGTGCCCCGGTATGCCGCCGATTCTTCGAGGCTGTCGTAGTCGAAGACGCGCGCCAGCTTATAGGCATAGAGATTGGGGAGCGCGTCGGAATCGTCGCGTACGATGCCCGCCCCGCGTTCGCAACGGTTGCCGGTGATATAGCGGGTTCCGTCGGCAAAGAGATGCACCGAAAGGGCGCAGTTGTTGGTGCACTGGCCGCAGCGGGCGTGTTTGGTTTCGTAGCGGAAGGCTTCGAGCTTTTCGCGCGAGAGCAGGCGGCTTTTTTCGCCGCCCCTTTCTTTGGCGATAAGGGCCATGCCCACCGCGCCCATGGTGCCGCTCATGCCGGGGCGCACCACTTCGCGTTCGGTGATCTTTTCGAAGGCGCGCAGAACCGCATCGCTATAAAAGGTGCCGCCCTGTACGACGATATTTTTGCCCAAGCGCCGGGGATCGCGCACCTTGATGACCTTTTGGATGGCGTTTCGAATGACGGAATAGGCGAGCCCGGCGGAGATGTCGGCGACGCTCGCGCCCTCTTTCTGCGCCTGTTTCACCTTGGAGTTCATAAAAACCGTACAGCGGCTGCCGAGATCCACTGGGGCGCGGCTCTTTAGCGCCACATCGGCAAAGTCCTCGACGGAGTATTCGACGCCCTTGGCAAAGGTCTCGAGGAAGGATCCGCAGCCGGAGGAGCACGCCTCGTTTAAGAGGATCGACTCGATCACATCACCCGATACCTTCATCGCCTTCATATCCTGGCCGCCGATGTCCAGGATAAAGTCGACCTCGGGTTGAAAGAAGCGCGCGGCGCGGAAGTGGGCGATGGTCTCCACTTCCCCGCAGTCGACGTGAAAGGCCGCCTTGATAAAGTCCTCCCCGTAGCCGGTCACGCCGGAGGAGGCGATATAGCTGTCCGCGGGTATGCGGTCGTAGAGTTCGAGGAGATAGCCCCGCACCATTTCGAGGGGCGATCCGTTGTTGGAACCGTAGGCTTCGTAGAGCACCTCGTCGTCTTTCGAGAGCGCCACCACTTTGGTGGTGGTGGAACCGGCGTCGATCCCCAAATAGATGGGCCCTTTATAGCGCTCGAGATCCCGCCGGGGCAGATCGTTTCCGGCGTGACGCTTTTGGAAGGCTTCGAGTTCCGCCTCGTCGGCAAAGAGCGGCGAAAGGAGCGCGTCCTCGTCGACATGCACTTCTTCGGCCTTCCCCAGCCGGGCATAGAGGCGCATCATCGAGACGGGGTCGTTGTCGACGCTCGAAAGCGCCGCCCCCAAGGCGACGAAGAGCTGCCCGTCTTCGGGGGCGAAGATCTCATCGTCGGCAAGCCCCAGCGTCTCGACAAAGCGTGCCTTCAGCTGGTCGAGGAAGTGAAGGGGCCCGCCCAAAAAGGCGACCTTGCCGCGAATGGGCCGGCCGCAGGCGAGGTTGGAAATGGTCTGATTGACCACCGACTGAAAGACCGATGCCGCGATGTCCGCGCGGGTCGCGCCCTGGTTGACGAGCGCCTGCACGTCGGTCTTGGCAAAGACCCCGCAGCGGGAGGCGATGGGGTAGATCTTTTTGTGCGCCTTCGCCAGCTCGTTCATGCCGGCGGCGTCGGTCTTCAACAGCGATGCCATTTGGTCGATAAAGGCGCCGGTTCCGCCGGCGCAGATGCTGTTCATGCGCTGTTCCAAACTGCCGCTCAGATAGGTGATCTTGGAATCCTCGCCGCCGAGTTCGATGGCGACGTCGCTTTCGGGCAGAAAGGTGGAGATGGCTCTGGTGCCCGCCACGACTTCCTGCACAAAGGGGATCTCCAACATTTCGGCGACGGCGATGCCGCCGCTGCCGGTGACGCTTACGGTCATGCGGTCGTATTTATAGCGATCGTACACCGCGGTAAGCACCTCGGTGACGGTCTTTTTCATATCGGAATAATGCCTTTGATAAGTCGAATACAGAATCTCGCGGTCGCCGTTTAAGACGACGAGTTTCACCGTCGTCGATCCGACGTCCAATCCCATATGGAGTAGCATCGAAAACCTTCTTTCATCCTGACTATTTTGCTGTTTCGCTTGTAAGTGATTATAACATTATCCGCATAAATTTACATCTTTCTTCTTATTAATGCCCCCGGTTTCTTCTGCCGAGATGTCGCCCCTTGGGCGGCCGCAAGAAAAAAGCGACCTCTCGGTCGCTTTTCGGCAAATACAGGGGGTGTTACGCGTTCTTTTTGTCTTCGCGGATCTTTTCGAAGGAATCCATAATGGCATCGGCCAGGCCTTCGAGTTCTTTGTCCGTGGAGTCGTTCAAGGAGGATGCGATAGAAACCTCGCCCGAGAGGACGTCCATCAGCTTCATCTTTTCGTCGAGGAATTCTTCCATTTCGCCGGCGGCTTGGGGCGCCCAGCTGCCGTTTTCGATGATGCCGACGGTCCGGTTTTGCAGATTGAGCATGCGGATTTCGTTCAGGAAGTTGTGCATCACGGGATACATTTCCAAGTTGTAGGTAACCGATGCCAATACGATATGGCTGTACTTAAAGGCTTCGGATACCAGATAGCTGACGTGGGTGTCGGATACGTCGTACATTTGGACATTGGTCATGCCGCGCTTGCAGAGCTTGGTCGCCAAAGTTTGGGCGGCGTACTCGGTATTGCCGTACATGGAGGCGTAGACGATGAGTACCCCTTCTTCTTCGGGCTCGTAGCGGGACCATTTGTCGTATTTGTCGATAAAGTAGCCGAGGTCTTCTCTCCAGACCGGACCGTGCAGCGGGCAGATCATCTTGATGTCGATGGTGCTCGCTTTTTTGAGCAAATCTTGTACGAAAGAGCCGTACTTGCCAACGATATTGGTGAGGTATCTGCGGGCGTCGTCGAGCCAGTCGCGGTCGAAGTTGACTTCGTCGGCGAAGAGCTTGCCGTCGAGGGCGCCGAAGGTACCGAAGGCGTCGGCGGAAAAGAGCACGCCGTTGGTCGTATCAAAGCTCACCATCGCCTCGGGCCAGTGCACCATGGGTGCGGCGACCCAGGTGATTTCGTGCTTGCCGAAACTCATGGCATCGCCTTCTGCCACTTCGATCTCCTTGCCGTCGATGGCAAAGCCGAACTGGCGCATCATCATAAACGCTCGTTCGTTGGAGATGACCTTGGCGTTGGGGTAGCGCATCAGCACTTCGTCCAAAGACGCGGCGTGGTCGGGCTCCAAGTGGTTGATGATGATATAGTCCAGATCTTTGCCGTCGAGAACGTGTTCGATATTATTCAAAAACTCGCGGCATACCGCCCAGTCGACGGTGTCGAAGAGGACGGTTTTTTCGTCCATCAACAGATAGGAGTTGTAGCTTACGCCCCGGGGAATGGGGTGAATATTTTCGAACAGGTGGAGCCTATGGTCGTTGGCCCCCACCCAGTACAGGTCTTCGGTTATATTTCTTACGGTATACATTGTCATCCTCCTAGATTGTTTATTCAAAGACGCGGTCTTCGGGGAACTCTACCTTGATAAAGCTTTCCTTGCCTTCCCCGCATTTGGGGCAGATATACTCTTCGGGCAGCTTGTCGAAGGGCGTACCGGGTTCGATTTCGTTTTCTTCGTCCCCTTCTTCGGGATTGTATTCGTAGCCGCAGCCCTTGCAAGTGTAGATGTCTTCTCTCGGGGCGGTCTTTCTGGGTTTTTGTCGCTTCATCTTGACCATTTCGGGCGCGGGATCCTTGCCTTCGGTGCCCAGCTCTTCGATGATCAGGGGCGCAATCTCTTCGATGTCGCCGACGATGCCGTAGTCGCAGTTCTTGAAGATGCTCGCGTTGGAGGCATTGTTGATGGCGACGATGGTGGCCGCATCTTTAATGCCCTTCAAGTGTTGGCCCGCACCGGAGATGCCCGCTGCCACATAGAGGTTGCCGGCGAATTTTTGACCGGACATACCGACGTAGCGGTTTAAGGGTAGAATCTTGTCGGTCTCGGCGACGGGACGGGACGCGCCGATGGCGGCGCCGAATGCCCGGGCGAGGTCCTTGGCGAGTTCGACATTGCCGTCGAAGCCCTTGCCCATAGAGACCACGCGTTCCGCATCGATAATCGGCGTGTCGAGGTCGATGCCAACGCTGAAGTCGTAGCCGTCTTTCTTCAGCGCGTCGATCAGTCTCTTTACATTTTCGCGTTGGTCTTCGCTGTCGAAGATTTCCTTTTTGCGGTCGCCCGTGATGGGGCCCTTGCCCGACTTCTTCGAAGAACGTCCGCCACCGCCGCTCTTGGCGATCTTTCCGATGATATAGGCGGCGATGACCACGCGTTGAATTTCGTTGGTGCCTTCGTAGATCGTGGTGATCTTGGCGTCGCGATAAGCGCGTTCCACTTCCATACCCTTCATATAGCCGCTGCCGCCGTAGATTTGGAGGGCGTCGTTTACGACTTCGAGGGCGATTTCGGAGGCGTACATCTTGGCCTCTGCCGCCTGCAGACCGTAGCGTTCGCCATTGGTCTTCATTTCGGCCGCGCGGTATACCAAAAGGCGCGCCGCGTCGATCTTGGTATACATTTCGGCGAGCTTAAAGGAAATCGCCTGTTGTGCCGCAATGGGTTGGCCGAACTGTTCGCGTTCCTTGGCGTATTCCAGCGCCTTTTCGTAAGCGCCTTGGGCGATCCCCAGTGCCTGTGCCGCGATGCCGATTCGACCGCCGTCGAGGGTGCTCATGGCGATATTAAAGCCCTTGCCCTCTTTGCCGAGGAGATTTTCCTTGGGGACCTTTACATTGTTAAAGTGGAGTTCCGCCGTGGTGGAAGAACGGATCCCCAATTTGTCATAGTGGTCGGAGAAGGTAAAGCCTTCCATGCCCTTTTCTACGATGAACGCACTGATACCGTGGGTGCCGATGTCCGGGGTGGTCACCGCAAATACGATATAAGTATCAGCTGCCGGTGCATTGGTGATAAAAATCTTCTGACCGTTTAAGATATAGTGGTCGCCCTGGAGCACCGCCGTGGTCTCGGTTCCCCCGGCGTCACTGCCCGCGTTGGTCTCCGTCAGGCCGAATGCGCCCACGTGTTCGCCCTTGGCGAGGGGGATCAGGTGTTTTTGTTTTTGTTCTTCGGTTCCGTAGTGGTCGATGGGGTAGGTGCCCAAAGACGTGTGGGCGGAGAGAATGACCCCGACCCCGCCGTCGACGCGAGAAAGCTCTTCTACGGCGATGGCATAAGAAATTACATCGTCGCCGGCGCCGCCGTATTCTTCGGCGGTCGGCAGACCCATAATGCCCAGCTCGCCCATCTGTGCGACGATGTCTTCCGGATACTTGTTTTCTTTGTCGAGCTCAAAGGCGACGGGGGCAACTACGGTTTCGGCGAATTCGCGCACTTTTTTACGTAGCGCCTCATGCGCCTCGGTGGTTTTGAATAACATGTTTTCCTCCTTGCAATCCATTTCACGACTACAATTCCCTGCGGCGGCTCGCGGACGAAATTACAGCGGCCATTAACCGCACCACTTCAGTATAGTTTACTATAGCACAAGCATTTGGGGGTGTAAAGACCATCGCGTCGCGATCTATAAGGTTTTCCTTAAAATTTTCGGCGCGACAAAAACTCCCTGTAATTTCTGTATTACGAGTTTACCCCGGAAGAACGATTTTAAGCAAAAACACATCTGCATTTACGCGATAGAATCAGTTTCTGTTCTATTCCCGTCGCGAAGTCCTTCTCCGAGGCCTGCGATACAAAATATACCCGAAATGGTAAGAATACATCGCCCTTTTCTCATCTTTTCCCAATCATTCGTCAAATAGATGGCATTTTCCCGAGATAGATAATTATTATAGAATATAAACAACCCGCCGAGTTCCCTCGACGGGTTGTTTATATTCTTCCCTACGGCATCAAATACTCTCGCAGTGCCGCGTAGGACTTCTCGTTTGCCCTATCCTTTGTGACCATTCCCCGATGCACGAGGACATCGCCCGCAACTTCATAAGAAAAGTGCCCGCCCGCTGCGGTATAGACCGTAATGCGATCTTCCCAGCCGTCGCTCGGCGCGTAGGTGGCGCTTCCCCGATAGCCGTTTACAATTTCGCGCATCGCATCAATATAGTCGGCGCCGGTATATACCATCTTTACGCCGAGCTTCCGCGCGCTCTCCACTTCGATCTTCTCGATCTCATAGGCGTTGAAGTAGACGGGTCTCACGATATTTTTCCCCTTATACAGCGCTTCGCCGCGACGGAGAACGTGCGAGAGATCGTTCGCCGTAAGGGGCGCATCCGGCTGAATCTCTCCCTTTCCATTGCCGATAAATAAGCCTTCTCTTTGCACCCAGGCCAAGGGGATCTTATAGGGGATCCCGATCTTTTCGTAATCCTTAAAGTCGAAATTCGGATCCTGCTTTATATCGGGCGTATCGCTCAGGCGATTAAATAGGCCGTATAGGACATAGATTCCCTCGATTCTCGAGACCGGATCTTCGGCAGAGATATCGTCTTTCGCCAAAGAAAGCGCCTTGAGCCAGCTCAACCCCTCGCCTTCTTTTCGATCTTTCGCCATCTTTTGGATCTCGGTGTTTTCTTCCTCGTATACCAAATTATAGAGAATCTGCCCGAAATCTCCGTAGGTCAGGGACTGGCCGTCATCCTTTACCTCTGTATTTCGAAGCAAGTGTTGCCGCCGTGCGCCGTCCGTACCCTCCCCAGCGGTTGTGCCCTTGGCCTCGGCAAAATGTGCGGGGAGCAGCAGGGCAAAAATCGCGATCATCAAAGCAAAACGGTTTGTCTTCATACAACTCCTCCTAAAATAATGTCTATCTATCTCCCCATAGTTATATCAGAACAGGATTGTTATTCCGATGTGTCTCTATATAAAGATAGTGCTCAGCTTGCTCGAAACAACAGAATAGGAAGCATCCCAATTTTTACTATACACTTCGGTTTTTTGGCCGTAGTTCTTATTTCTCGACTTCTACGGTCTTTAATACCTCTACGACTTTTTCAGTTGCATCTTTATACGAACGGGTCAACTCCACGTCTTCGTGATTATAGTTGACATCACCGACGGTATAGAACACTAGGTACTTGCCGTAAATCTCTCCTAAAATATAACTTACGGTTTCCGTATCCACCGCTTCGGTCAAGACGAAGTTGCCGATAAAGCCGTCGTATTCGCCGTTTGCGTCGAAGTTCTTTTTGTCGTAGAGCAAGACGCCCGAGGTGGTATTTTCGCAGACGAAGGTATCTTCAAGGGCTTCGGGGATGACGAATTTATAGCCGTCGCTTACAGAAATCTTCTCTCCCCGGTCGGCTTTTTTGTGGGGCAAGGTGCCGAATTGGGCAATGCGGTGTGCGGCGTCCCATTGGACGTCCTTCCCCAATGCTTCGCCCACAAAGCGCATGGGCAAATAGGTGCGGTCGCCTTCGATAAAGGGGGCGACATCCATTTTTTTGTTTTCTTTTCCCGCGACATATGCCTTTTTGCCGATGGTCATGGCGAGCGTCTTTTCGCCGTCTTTTACGGTGACGACTCTCTTCTCGGCGTTCCAATCCACCGTATAGCCCAGGGATTCCGCAATATAGCGCAGGGGTAGGCAGATGCGATCGTCCTTTACGATCGGGTGCGCGCCCTCTTCGGCCTGAATGCTCTTTCCCTCTAAGAATATGTGCATATTCGGCGCCGATTGGGCGAATACGCCGGTAGACAGAAAGCAACAGAGTACGGCGAGTACAATCGATTTTTTCATTTTACACCTCTTCTATGAATAATTAGTAAGTATACGAAACCGGAAAGCCATTCCCGCGGGAATACACTTTCCGGCTCCTGTGAATATTGTAACACCCCCCGCGATTTTTCGAGCTTTTATTGCGAATGCGAGTGTTTTTTTATTCTTCCGCCTCGATGACGACGAAGTTTCTGGGCCCCAAGATCTGCCCCAGGTAGAAGCGCTTGTCCGCCGCGCCTTGTTCCATAAAGCGCCAGCGGGTTTTGGGATAGAGCCAGTGGGTGATGTCTTTGGGCGCGTCGGTGACGTTGATAAAGATGCGCTTGTCGCCGTTTTCGAGGACGACAAAACCCGCCTCGCGGTGCAGGAAGCTGTGTTTCGAAAGGTCGAGTTCTTTTCGAAGGGCGATCAGATCGGCGACGTAGTCCGAAAGATGGGATTTTTTGACGAGTTCGTGCCAATGGAGCACCACATTGTCCAGCGGGCCGTTGTAGGGATTGTCCTTGTAGCGGCGGCGCAAAAATTCGTCGGCGGCGTGAAAGAGCACCGGCCCCGGCGTGATCATAAGCACCGCAAAGGCGAGTTTCATGGTGCGCTCTTTCTCTTCCTCGGAGGCATCTTGCATGGCGGCATCCAAAAAGTCGCCGAGTACGAGGTCGTCGTGGCAAGAGAAGTAGGCGAGATTGTGCCGGTGCTTGCCCTCGCCCATCAGCACTTGTTCCAGATAGGGCTGCGCGTCGACGTCTCCGCCGATCCAGCCGATCTCCTTAGAATAGCTGTCGCCCCGAAGGCCGTTGCGGTAGGCGTCGTCGAAGAAATGCATTTCGCGCGAGTCTGTATTTAACCGCAGGGCGGGATCGAGGGCGGTCTCGGCGGCGGTCCAGGGCTCGCCGTACAAAAGGGTGGCGGGATTGGTCTCGCGGGCCTCCTCTTCGATCTTCGATAGGGTGTCGGAATCGGTGAGGGCGGCGAGGTCGAAGCGGAAGCCGTCTACGCCGAGCTTTTGCATATAGCGTACGGAGTCGCGAATCAGCTGCCCGGTGGCTACGTCTTCGCTCGCGATCTCGGTGCCGGTGCCGCTCCCGTCCGAGAGGTTGCCGTCTTTTCGGTAGCGGATACAGGCGGGGTTGAGCCGCGCCATATCGGATTTTTCGCCCAGATAGAGGTGGTTGTAGACCACGTCGAGGACGATGCCGATGTCCGCCCCGTGGGCCGACTCGATCAAGTGGGACAGCCCTTCGATCGCCGAGACGGGATCGGCGGGGTCGGTGGCGTAGCTGTTTTCCAGGGCGAAATAATGGTCGGGATCGTAGCCCCAGTTGTAGTTGTCGGCGTCGTATTTCGACGCCTTCTGTTCCCATACGCTGATGTAGTTCATAACGGGCATAAGGTGAATATAATCGACCCCCAGCGCCTTTAGGTGGTCGAAGCCGACGGGGGTATCGGCGATTTGCACCCCCGCCTGTGCCGCGCCGAGGAAGGTGCCCGCCAGCGCGTCTTCAATGCCGTCGAGGGTAAAGTCCTTGACGTGGAGTTCGCAGATGACGGGGTGGGCGGGACGCGCGATATAGTCGTCTCGGTAAAAGCGCTCGATCTCATCAAAGGCGTAGCCGCGCCGTCCGTTCAGCGAAAGCGCCTTGGCATAGGGGTCGACGATCTCGAATTCGGCGGCGCCGAAATTGTAGTAGACGGGCAGGCGCTCCATGGGAATCTGTACCTTAAAGATCTCGCCCTCTTTTTTCATGGGGATTTTCTCCCGCGAAAGGGATAGCGCGTCGGGATAGAGGTAGAGAAACACCTCGTCGAAGGCGGGGGCATAGACGTGGAATTCGTAGCCGATCCCCCCTTCGCCCTCGGTCTCGTCGCGACAGGAACGGGCGAAGGCCACGGGGTCGACCTCGACTGTGGTTTCGATCGCCATGCGCCCGTAAAAGTCCTCGAGAAAGGGATCGTCGGTAACGAAGAGATCGGGCAGAAAGTCGACGGGAATGACCTTGATCTTATGCCGGGTCCTTAGGTCGAGATTGATCTCGGGATCGGCGCGGTCTTCCAGGCAAAAGACGATGTCGGGAATGTCCCATTGGGGCCGTTCGGTGAGGGCCTCGAAGATCTTTCGAATGTCCTCCCACATTTCGCCGGCGAGATTGCCGTCGGTGCCGATAAATACGCCCCGGGGATTGGGGAAGTTGAGGTCTTTATTGTAGGCGCTCTTTCGGTTTTCGGCGATCTCTTTACGATACGCCGCCGCGACGGCATCCATCGCTTCTTCCCATTCTTTCTGCAGAGGGCCGAAGTCGACGCATTCTCTAAAATCCGCGTCGGTGCCCGAAAGGATTTCCACAAGGCGCGCATCGTCGATGTCCTCGTCGGGCGCCTCGTAGAGCAGAAAGACCTTGTTGCGAATCCACGCCTCGGCGTCGTCCTTTTCGTAACCGTACTCGTCGTACAGAATGCGCAGAATCTCCGCCACCAGAGCGCGGGCGGGATAGTCGAAGGCGACGACAATCTCGGGTTCTTCTTCGGCAAAGACCTCCGAAAGGGCGATCCGCAGGTTTTCGACGGTGCTTTTGCTCTCGTAGACATAATCCTCGCCGCGGTATGCGTAGCCGAAGGCGGAAAAGCCCTCGCCATCTACGGCTCGAATGCCGCCGAGATAGGGAAATTCGCCGGGACGGTGGTAATAGGCGCGAAAGTCGCCTTCCATGGCCTCGAGCACGGCGATCTTTTTTTCCGCCGAGAGACCGGGGGCGTTTTTGCGGAAGGTTCCCCTTCCCATGAGACAGTGTTTCAACGGGTTTTCCTCCTGATCTCCTTATACAATTCGCGATAGGCGTTGGCGGCGCGCTGCCAGCCGAAGCCCTGTCGCATGGCGCTTTGTCGATGTATGCGGTCTATGGGGGCGTAGTACTCGTCCTTCGCCTTTTGCATGGCGGCGAGCAGGGCGTGGGCGTCGATGTCGTAAAATACGTAGCCGCCGCCGCGTCCCGCCTCGTCAAAGGGAACGACCGTATCTTTCAGTCCCCCGGTGGCACGAACGATGGGTATGTTGCCGTAGGTCATGGCGACCATTTGGGAAAGACCGGAGGGCTCGGTTACGGACGGCACCAGAAAAAAGTCTCCGGCGGCGTAGATCCTGTGACTTTCGTCGTTGTCGAAGAATATATTCGCCGAGGCGTTCTCCCGTCTTTCGCATATACTTCTGAAACTCCATTGAATGCGTTCCTCCCCTGTGCCCAAAACCAGAAATTGTACGTCCTCGTCCAAAAATTTGTCCAAAATCTCGAGTATCAGATCCATCCCCTTCAGGGGGTCCAGGCGGCTGATCACCGTAAAGAGCGGCACGTCGCGCTCGGGCAGGCCGTATCTTTTTTGTACGTCGCGCTTGTTTTCGATCTTTTTGTCCAAGCTGTCGGGCCCGTAGTTCGCCGCGAGGAGCGGGTCGTGCTCAGGATCGTATTCGTCGGTGTCGATGCCGTTTTGAATGCCGTAGACCTTTTCCTTTTGGTACTCGATCAACCCCGCCAACTCCTTGCCGTAGAAGGGATCCCGCAGTTCTCGGGCGTAGGTCTCGGAGACGGTGGTGACGCCGTCGGCGAATTGAATCCCCGCCTTCATCATATTTATGCCGTCGTAAAAGCGCACCCCCTCCTCGGTAAAGTAGCGGCTGTGGAGGTCGGTGTAGCGGAATACATCCGCGCCGAAATAGCCCTGGTAGTTGATATTGTGGATGGTGAAGATGGTGCGGATCTTACGGTAGCGCGCATCCCCCGCCGCAAAGTCCTTGATGTAGAGGGGCACCAACCCCGTATGCCAGTCGTTGGCGTGCACGATGTCGGGTTCGATTTCGAGATAGCGGATCAGCGAGGCGCACGCCTTCGAGAAAAAGGCGAAGCGATAGCCGTCGTCCTCGTAGCCATAGAGCGCCGTGCGCCGAAAGAAGCTCTCGTTGTCGATAAAATAGTAATCGACGCCCGCCTCCCGCAGGTGAAAGACGCCCATATAGATCCGGTCGGCGTGCATTTTTACATAATCGTAGCCGATATATTCCATCTCGCGGCGAAACCGCTCTTCGATATGCCCGTAGAGGGGAAGCACCACGTAAATCTTGTCGTACGATTTTTTGATCGCCTTGGGCAAGGCCGCCATAACATCGGCAAGTCCACCCGTTTTTACAAAGGGGTGGACTTCCGAGGCGCAATAGAAAAATTTCATTCGTCCGCCTCAATCCTTTGGTTTTTCTGGAGTACATAGGGCTGCTGTGCGGAGCCGATCAGATGCTCGCCCTCTCCCACCGTGACGAATTTGTCGAGGATGGAATTGACGACGACGGCATCTTTTCTGATGCAACATTTCTGCATAATAATGGAGTTTTTGACCGTGGCGCCCGCTTCGATGGTAACGCCCCGAAAGATCAGCGAGTTTTCCACCGATCCGTAGATCACAGAGCCGTTGGCGAGGAGACTGTTTTTTACCGACCCGTTCTGCGTGTAGAAGCTGGAGGGCTCGTCCTTGGTCTTGGTGTAGATCTTTCCGCCCCGGTAGAACACCTCTTCGTAGTGTTCGGGGTCTAAGAGGCGCATATTGGCGTCGTAGTAATTTTTAATATTGTTGATGACGTCGAAGAAGCCGTCGTATTTGTAGCCGATAATCTCGAATTTTTGTCGGTACTTAAAGAGCGCATCTTCCATGGTGGACACGTCGCCCCGCTCCATAGAGAGGCGCACGAGTTTGCGAAAGGCGTCTTTCTTTAAGAGGATCAGATTCATGTAGAGATTGACGTCGACGTCGCTCCCGTAGTGGTAGCCGAGGTTTTCCAAATGCTCCTCTTCGTCGAAAAAGAGCCGCTGCATGCCGATGTATTCCATATCGGCGTCGTGTACGGGGCGGTAGACCACCGCCGCATCGGCCCCCGACGATCGAAAGGTCGCCTGCAGGCCGCTGAGGTCGACTTTGTTCAAAATGCCTGATCGGTAGTAGAGCACATTTTCCTCGCGGCTCCTTTCGAAGAAGTCCGCCGTCGACTTAAACTCCGCCATCTCGCCGTATTTATTGATGGCATCTTCCGACACCGTGGGCGGAAAGAGAAACAGGCCGTTAAAGCGCCGGTTCAGATTCCACGGCGCCCCCATGGCGAGGTGGTCCATATGGGAGCGGATCTTCTTGCCGGGGTAGATGGCGACGGTGCGTATGCCGTGGTCGGTCATATTGGAGAGCGGAAAGTCCAAAAAGCGATAGCGACAGCCGTAAGGCAGCATCGAAATATTTCGCGACTGGGTCAGGCTGCCGAAGGCCGAATCGTCGTAGGTGGGGGCGATCACCCCGAGGGTCGTTAGCATAATTACCTCCTATTCCTCTGTAATGCCGTCTTCGGAGATCAGGCTGACGTGCTCGCCATCGCCGATGCGCGTGCCGCTTTCGATGGTCAGGTTTTCCATGACGATGGCATTTTCCACCCGCGCGCCGCTTTTGATGACGACATTGGACTGCACGACGGAGTTGACGACCTCCGCGCCCTCTTCGATGGTCACATTGGAAAAGAGAACGCTCTTTATCACGGTACCGTAAATGCGACAGGCTTCGTTGATCAGCGCCTCGGAGATATGGGCGTTTTTTCCGATGCGGTGAGGCGGCAGGTTCAGGTTGTTGGTGTAGATGCGCCAGTCGTTTTCGAACATGTCGAGGTCGTTGTAGGGGTTCAGCAGGTCGAGATTGCTCTCCCAATAGCTCCGCACGGTCCCCACGTCTTTCCAATAGCCCTTAAACAGAAAGGCGTGCATATCCTTGCCGTCGGCGAGCATCTTGGGGAGGATGTTTTTGCCGAAGTCGTGGTCGCTCGCCTCGTCCCGCTCGTCTTCGATCAGGTATTTTCTGAGTACATTCCAGGTGAATACATAGATCCCCATAGAGGCCATATTGTTCTTGGGATGGGCGGGCTTTTCGTCGAATTCCACGATCCGGCCGTCCTCGCCCAAGTTTACGATGCCGAAGCGGCTCGCATCTTCCCAAGGCACTTCGATGACCGATATGGTGCAGTCCGCCTTGTTTTCCTTATGGGCGCGCACCATCTTCATGTAGTTCATCTTGTAGATATGGTCGCCCGAGAGGATCACCACATAGGTGGGATCCATCGAGTCGATATAGTCCAGATTCTCGTAGATGGCATTGGCGGTGCCGGTAAACCAGCGCCCCCCTTCTTCCGATGCGAAGGGCGAGAGGATCTTCATGCCCACCGGAGAGCGGTTGTAGTCCCAGGGCTCGCCGATCCCCAAGTGCTCGTTGAGCTGCAGGGGCTTGTACTGGGTCAGGATGGCGATATTCGATACGCCCGAGTTCGCCGCATTGGACAGGGCGAAGTCGATAATGCGGTATTTGCCGCCATAGGGTACGGCGGGCTTGGCGGTATGTTTGGTGAGATTCTTGAGTCTGGAGCCCTGGCCGCCGGCGAGGAGCATGGCCAGAACTTCGGTTCGGTTTCCCATAGTGCCTCCTTTAGACTTCTTTAAGCAGATAGATTCCCTCGTATCCGTCGGTTTGTATGTCTATATACCCATCTTTATTGGAAATTGCGCCTTCTTTCATATGGGTCGAGAAGAGAATGCGCCAATCGCCCTTGGCGGCAATGCGCACATTGCGCCCCACGGGGGTGAAATTCATCACCGCCATAATCTCCTGATTTTCCCCGATGCGGCTAAACGCGATGGTCGAAATATCGGCGGCATTGACCAAGTCCCAGCGAAAGCCGTCGAAGCCTTCCCAGGGATTCGACAGGGCCTCGTTCGTTCGATACACCGCCATCAGCGCCTTAAAATAGTCCCGCAGGCTCCGGTGGCTGTCGTAGTCGAGGAGGAACCAGTCTACGGGTTCGTTGTCGACCCATTCGCGAAATTGGCCGAACTCCTGGCCCATAAATAGCAGCTTCTCGCCGGGGTGCGCCATCATATAGAGATACAGGAGCCGCAGCTGCTGAAACTTTTCCTCGTAGCCGCCGTACATCTTGTCGAGCAGGCTCTTTTTGCCGTGCACCACCTCGTCGTGGGAAAAGGGCAGGATGTACTTTTCGTTAAAGCTATACATGATGGGAAAGGTGAGCGCGTCATGGTGATATTGACGGTAGATCGGGTCCATCTCCATATAGTCGAGGATGTCGTGCATCCAGCCCATATTCCACTTGCGGTCGAAGCCCAGTCCGCCCTCGGAAAGGGGCTTGGTGAGGCCCCGGTAGTCCTCGGATTCCTCGGCGATCATCAACAGACCCGGGTGCTCGGCGTGCAGCCGCGCCAAGAGTTCTTTGAGGAAGTAAATGGTGTCGCTTCGGTGATTGTCGGGATTTTTGGTGTCGGTGTCCCGCTCGCCGAAGCCCTTATAGAGCATATAGCTCACGGCGTCCACGCGGATGCCGTCGATGCCGTAGCGGCAGAAGAAATTGGCCGAGGAGAACAGAAAGCTCTGCACATGGCCCTTGGTATAGTCGAAGGCCATGGTGTCCCAAATGCGGTTTTCGGCGTAGTACGCCTCGTCGGATTCGTAGGTGGGGGTGCCGTCGAGATATCTGAGCCCCTGCTCGTCCTTGCAGAAGTGGGCGGGGGTCCAGTCCAAAATCACGCCGATGCCGTTCTTGTGGGCGTAGTCGACGAAATAGGCGAAGTCCTCGGCGGTGCCGTAGCGCCCGGTGACCGAGAAAAATCCCGTAATCTGATAGCCCCAGCTGCCGTCGTAGGGATGCTCCATAATGGGCAAGAGCTCCACATGGCTAAAGTGCAGATCCTTTACGTAGTCGATCAGCTTGTGGGCGAGCTCTCGGTAGTTTAAGAAGCGGTCGCCGTCGCGCATCCAGCTGCCCAGGTGTACCTCGTAGATCGCCTGTAAGGGCGAAGCGAGGATCTCGCCCGCGGGGATGTCCTCCAGCGGCAGCGCGATCGAGGCGGTGCCGGGAATGGACTCGGAGGAAAAGGCGAAGGGGTCCGCCTTCCAGTGCAAGCCGTCCTCGCCGTAGATCTTGTACTTGTACGGCGTATAGAGGGGCATATCCACCGTGACGGTAAACAGACCCGTGGTCTCGTCGCGACGCATTTCGATGCCCTGCCAATCGTCGTAGGCGCTCGCGAGTTCCACCCGATGCGCCCGGGGCGCAAACAGGGTGAACGTCATGTCCTTCCCCTTTCGGTGGGGGCCGAAGAGCTCGTAGCTCCGCACGTTCTCGCCGCGCTTAAAGAGATAGGCGGCGTTTTGGTCTACGGGATCGTAGGAGATGCGCATTTATACCTCCTCGTAAATTAAAATATTGAGCATATTCTTTTTGCAAACAAGCAGTCCTCGCTCCGACAGCGCATCCAGCGCCGTCTTCAGTTCCTCCGCGGTGTAGTGGATGCCGACGGTATCCAGTTCTTTTTGCACATAGAGCAGATCCGAGGACACATTGATAGGAAGATACGGGCGAATGCCGTCCATGAGCGCGGTCTGCGCCTTGTCGCGCGCACCGCGCAATTCGTCGAAGGGATTTTCGGTATGGGGGCTTTCGGTGTTCGCCATGCGGATTCTCGCGAAGGTCGTGCGTCCCAAATGGGACGAGGAGATAAAGACGTCGCCGGTGGTGAGATACGGCAGCCGCGCCGCCTCTTCGGCGCTGATGTCGGTCTCGTCGCGGATGGTCTGAATGTCCTGGGCGCGCACGGTGCGAAAGATCATCTTACAGTTGAGCTGGGCGGTTACGGTGTCGTCCAAGAGCGTGGGCCGCTGGGTGGCGAGGATCAAAAACACGCCGTACTTTCTGCCCTCCTGGGCGATCTCCCTGATCACCGATTTCGACGGCGCGGGGATCCCCTTGGGGGCGAAGGTATGGCTCTCGTCGGTGACGACGAAGAAAGGCGGGAAGAATTCCCCTTCCCCCGGGTGCAAAAAGCCCGCGTCTTTGTAGTTTCTTCGCAGGCCGTAGAGGTGGCGGATCAGATAGGTGGAATACATTTGAATCAGCCGCGCCGATCCCTGGATCACCGCCACCTTGCCGGCAAAGAGCGTCTCTTCGATGGCGCGGGAATCGCGGTTGAAGAGCCCGGCGAACTGCAGATTCTTAAGCCGCCAAAAAATTCCCCTTAGAGAAGACATATTGGTGGAACGGCCGTATTTGACAAAGTTTTCGAGGATGCGTTTCCACTCGAGCGCCTGGGGCCCCTCGGCGTAGTCGGCGATCTGGCGGATTCGAGCCTCGCCCCCCTCCTCGTGGCCGCGGATCAGATCGTCGATCAGGCCGCGAAAGGTGTCGATGCTGTTGTTCTTTCGAAACAAGAGATCCACCGCGCTCTCCATCGCCTCCGAAAGATCCGATACGGCGCTCAAGAGGTTTTTCAAATCGCCCGCGCTGATGTCTTCGAATTTGACGCCGATGTCGCCGCCGATCTGAAAGCGGTTGTGGCGGTCGGCATAGTCCTTGCCCCCGGAAGCGGCGTTCGAAAAATCCATCTCGTAGTGGGGGTCTAAGACCAGGGCGGGGATCCGCTTTTCCATCAATTCTTCCATCAGGACCCGCATGCCGAAGGATTTGCCGCTGCCGCTCCCGCCGAAGATCCCGATATGGGGGTATTGGTGCATGGCGCGGATGTCCAAGATATAGGGCACGTCCTGCTGGGCCGCGGCGCCCCCCGCTTCGTAGAGGCGAAAGAGGTCCTTTAGCGTAGCTTCCATCTCATCGTAGAGGTATTCGGTGTTGCGAATGGCGCCCAAGGTGAGCCCCTCTGTCGGCGGGGTGGGAACGAGGATGTCTTCCACCTCGGCGAAGGTAGGCCGCCTGCCGTCGGATCCGGTAAGGGGCGGCACCACGGTCTCGCTCACAAAACGGACTTTTCCTATGTAGATGGTCTCGTTTTGCACGTCGAAGCCCAGGGCGTTGAGGGAGGCGAGGACGTCGTCGTCGACGAAATCGCCGCCGATGTCCAGGGGAATAAAGCGGTTGTAGGTGGTCGATTCCACCACCTCGCCCAAAACGTCGCCGATCACCGGGTCTTCGATGACGATATATTCACTGACGCGAAAATTGTGGTCTCTCGATCCCACGGTGACTTCCCGGGGATTGGTAAGGCCTAAGACTTTGATCTGCATCTATACTCTCCGTTCTCTTTCCGATACAAAAAACCGCTCCATCAGATCCCGGTCCATCCCCTCTTCGAGGAGCATCTCCATGTCGCGGGGCGAAATCTTGGCGCGCTTGTCCACCACGTCGATCCAGTAGGGCACGCCGCGGCCCCGCTGGGGCGTGAGGGTAAAGAGGAGCCGCGCCAAAGAAACCAGCCGATCCGCCTGCTCCTCGAGCACGTCAAGGCCCACCACCTCCCAGCGCTTGGAGGGGCGATAAAAGCCGCTTCTGAGGCCCGCCGATTCCTTGCTCTCGGCGTCCTCTTCGTCGCGCTCGGCGAGGAGCAACAGCTCGCCGTAGTCCAGCTTGCCCGCCAAAAACTCGCGGTCGTAAAAGCCCTCTTTTCCGGTGCGACTGGCGATCTCGCGGGTCTTGACGTCTTTGATCGCCCCCACCAGCAAGACGCCCTCCCGCAGGCAGAGCGCCCGCAGCTCCTCCCACTTGTCCCGGGCGTGGATCTTGTAGCGCAACAGCCCCCCGTCCATTATCAAAACGGCGGGGTCTTTTCTGTCCTCGTCTTCTTCTACGATGCGGATCGCCGCCTCGAGCTCCGATTCGGCGAGATAGCGATCGGCGAGCTTTTCCGCCGTTACGGCATCGTCGTCGGTGAGGACGGGGGTATAGAGCTTGCGCACCCGCTCTTCCGCCCCTCGGGTCGAGAGGGCGAGCCCCTGAAAGAGCAGCACATAGTGGGGGTGGGCGCCGCCCTTACCCGCGGTGGAACCGTCCACGCCGTAGAGGCTTCCCACGGCGCGGAGCTCGCCGTCCGAAAGCCGCGTAAGGGGCGTAAAGGTACCGATCTCGGGCGTTATACGCTTGCCGAGATCCGCCCGGGTCATCGAGAGGAGCCCATCGTATTTGCGGTGCAGCGCGTCGTTTAGCGCCTCGATCTGTCGTTGAAAGTGAACGATGTCTTCTTGCCTCAAAGTTTCAAACTCTCCTTATATACCAAGTTTTTGGGCAGGTTCCACTCCTTTGCCACGAGCTTCGCCGCCTTGGAGGGACTGATCCCCTCCTCCACCTTTTCCTGAAGCGCCGAGAGAATGTCGACGTCGTCGTCCTTTGCTTGGGGCATGAGCAACACGCTGAATTCGCCCTTTACCGTGTAGCTGTCGATTTCGCGCAGAAAATCCGCCGCCGTGGTCTCGATCCGCTCCTCGTAGAATTTTGAGATCTCGCGGATCAGGATCAGATTGCGATTGCCCAGCGCGGCGAGGACGTCCTCGGCGAATTTCGTAATGCGGTGGGGCGCCTCGTAAAAGAGCACCGGCACCGCTTCCTCTTTGAGCGCCTCCAGTGTCTTGAGACGCGCGCTCCGCTTGTGGGGCAGAAATCCCCAAAATAAGTAGCGTCCGTCTTTGATGTTTGCGATCGCCGCCGCGGTGACGTGGGCGCAGGCGCCCGGGAGCACCTCATAGGATTTGCCTTCTTTTAAGAGGGCGCTTAAGAGCACCGCCCCGGGGTCCGATACCCCGGGCATGCCGGCGTCGGTGATCAGGGCAAAATTCGTCCCCGTCTCCAGCCGCTCGAGGATGCTCGCGATCTTTTCGTTTTCGTTAAACTTATGATAGCTCTCCAAGGGCGTCTCGATTTCGTAGTGTTTTAAGAGGAGGAGGGAATGTCGGGTGTCCTCCGCCAGGATCACATCCGCTTCTTTTAGGACCCGTAAAGTCCTGAGCGTGATATCTTCCAGATTGCCGATGGGCGTGGGACACAAAAATACTTTACCTTCCATAATACGCTGCTACCTCCCGAGTATACTCCGTCCCCTCGTAAATATAGAGGGGGCGATCCATGCGGAGATGTCGTCCCCCGCCTTTTTTTGCCGCAAAGAGCAATCGGCGGGCTTCTTCTCCCCCGCGCCAATAGACCGGTCGAATGTGCGCGAGTTGCAACCCTCCCTCGTTCATGTCTTCTATCACATCTTGAAAGCGGGCGATGTCTACGATACCGTAGACCGTACCGCCCGGCACCGTCAGGCGCCCCGCGTGGAAAAACCACCGCATATCGTCGTCCAAATGCTTGGCGGCGGTGATCTTTGCCGCTTTGTTTCGAATGCCGTCCTTAAAAAACGGCGGATTGGTGAGCACCACGTCAAAGCGGCCGACGGCGGCGTCTCGAAGATCTGCCGTCACCGCCTCTATGTTTTCGATGCCGTTTGCGGCGGCGCTTTTGCGCACCAGTTCCGCGGCCTCGGGCTCGCGATCCAGCGCCACCACCGCATCGGCATCCGCCGCGGCCATCAGTGCCAAGTACCCGCTGCCGCATCCCAAGTCCAGGGTGCGGCCCCGCGGCTTGGCGTAGGCGCCCAGGAGCACGGAATCCATGCTGAAGGCGAACAGGCCTTTTTGTTGGTAGATCACCATGCCGTTTTTCGGTATATAATCTCTTCTCATCGTCGTACCTTTCTATAGATACCCCAATACGCGCCAATAAAAAGAGGCACGCCCGGTGCCTCTAGTCCCACAATTTGCGAATTTCGTCGTATATTTCGGGGTCCACTCCGTGCAGACGCTCCACATGCTTTAACACATCGCCCACAAAGGGGATGTTCTCGCCGAAATACTCGGCGCCGATCCGCTCGATTTCGGCGGCGACCTGCGCCTTTTCTTCTTCGGTCTCTGCGTATTTGACCTTCTTGTACGCCGCGAGCAGGTAGCGGGAATCGCGCTTTTTCTTCTTCTCCTGGTTCTTGACGAGCACATACACCACCGCCGCGGAGAGCACCAGGGCGAAGAGGATCAGGATCCAGGGCGCGCGGTACTTCGCATCCAGCGCGCCGTAGAGCTTGCTCACCCCGAAAAAGAGAAAGAGCGCGCCCGCCGCATAGCTCAGCGTCACCCGGGGGATCCGCTTGCCCACGTATTTGCCGACGACGATCCCGATGGCAGAGACCAGGATCATCGAGGAGACCGTGGCGGCAAAAATCAACAGCGGCCGCGTGCTTTCCATGGCGAGGGTCATCGCCATCAGCTGGGTCTTATCGCCCAGTTCACCGATAAAAAAGGCGGCGGCGATGGTCAACAGCGGCCCGCGATTTCCCCGATCGACCACATCGTCCTCCTCGTCTTCATAGTCCACCGAAAGCGAACTCAACCCGAAGAACAGGAACAGAAATCCCGCGATAATCTGTAAAAAACCGACGTCGGCAAAAAAGCCCGAAATCAATACCGCCGCCAAAATGGCGAGGCCGTGGTTGAGGGCGATCCCCAAACTCACCCCGCCCAGCACCGTCCGCATGGGATAGGTCGTGGCGAAGGCGAGGGCGAGGAACTGGGATTTGTCGCCCATCTCGCCAATAAAGACCATGACAAAGGCCTCAATAAATTCCCACAAAGTCCTACTCCTCCTAATTTGTCTTGACCAATACTACGAATGTGGCGCCGTCGGTGATCTGAATGTCGCCGGCCGCGTCGTTAAAGTACAGATTCGTAAAGTAGATTTTATACACATACCCGTTTGTCTCCCCTTCGATCGCCAGGTCTTCGATCGAAATCTCCGCGCTCTTTTTCGAGAGCGCCACGAGCTTTTCGCGCACCGATTCCAAATCGATGGTGGCGAGGGGGATCGAGTGGTCCTTGCCGAAAAAGACCTGTATCCGATCTTTGCTGCGCACCGTGCCGAAATCCCCCGCGGCATTGTAGGGCTCCGCCCCTTCGGTGCTGTACGATTCCGCCCGATAGGAGGTATCGTAGCCCGCCACGGGGATCGCCGTCCCCAAAGGCGCCGCAAAGGTGACATTGAGACTCTCTTCGATCGCCGTCTCTCCCACCCAAAGCGCATGAAAGCCGAAGAACTTTTCCATATTGTTCTCGGGATCCAGGCCCCGCAGATAGGGGATCTTCCCGGTGTCGTGGCGGTCGTGGAGATAGCTTACGATCTCGGTGACCTCCCGCTGTTCCTCTTGGGTCACGGTCTTCGACGGGGTGAGCTTGTCGCCTTCCAACATGCCGTGGCGCACGAGGATCGACTCGAGACGGCCCTTTTGCGAGCGAAACGCCACGCCCCGCGCGCTCATCGGCCCGCCCAGTGCCGCCACCAAGAGGATCAGCACCAGGGTCTGGGGCAGGATGACGTGCATCTCCCGCTTCTCCAAAATAAAGTGGACCATGGCGAAAAACACCCAAATTCCCACGGCGAGGACCATATAGCGGTTTTCGGTGATGCCGTACTGGCTCACTCGCAAAAACCACGCGTAGTACATCAGCCCGAGCAACGGAAGCGTCGCCGCCGGGTAGTAGCGGCGGAACAGATAGGTGAGCTGCAGATCCCGGTTGTGGTCGACGAAAAACAGCACGAAGACGCCCAGCACCGAGGGCCAGAGCACCAAATTCACCACGCTGGTTTCCGGCAGTTCGAAATAAATCAGGATCTTCGCAAAGTAGATATACATGACGGCGGTATAGAGCATAAGGATCGGCACCATGATGTGGTTCATCACGCTCTCGAAGATCGAAAAGCTGTCGTCGTCGGAATTGTATTCGCCGTCGGCAGGCGACACATTCGACAAAAACACCGCCGCCATAAAGGGAATATAGCAGAGGATGGGGATCGAAAGGAGCCATCCGTCGGCACGAAAGATGTCGAATAGGATGCGCGCGGCAAAAAAGATGAGTCCCAGGCCGCACAGAAGCACAGTCGCAAAGATATAGGCGACGACGATCTGCCAGAGCATATCGAGGGCATAGCCCACAAAGCCCTGCTCCCGATTGAATCGCCCGGCGAAAAAGACCGTAAGGCCGTAGGCCGCGATCAACAGCAGGCTTTCCGGGGCGAAGAAGGGCTCTATGCCCTCGGTCGCGGTCTCGGCGAGCACATAGTAGCTCAGGACGAAGAACACCGCCCCCACCGCGCGCTCCAAGATCTTTCTGTGCTTTGTGCCCACGCGCTTCGCCTCGCCTTCTTCGTAGAGGGCGACGGCGAGGGCGATAAAGAAGCCGTGGATACAGACGATGCCGTAAAATGCCGCCTCTTTCGGAAGGGAAAGGGGCACGTCCCAAATCCACAACCAAAGAAAGATCGCCGCCGACAGGGCGAAAAAGGCACTCGCCGGAAAGCGGCGGAGGCCGCGTATCAATTTCTCAAGTCTCGGCCGAAGTCGTACGGACATTTTCATAGACCATTCCTCCTACATCATGGGTGCAAAAATCCGGAGCACCCGCCCCGCGGCGCGGCGCCACAGAGAAAAATCCTCGCACATTTCCCGGGTAAAGGGCATCGACATCTTGAGCGTCTCCTGAAAATCCGCCTCCACCTTTGCCGTCATCTCGCGGTCGTAGAAGTACGCGCCGCATTCGAAGTGCAAAAACAGCGAGCGGTAGTCGCAGTTGATGGTCCCCACCACGCATTTGGTGTCGTCGGACGAAAAGTTTTTGGCGTGAATAAAACCCGGGGTGTACTCGTAGATCTCGACCCCGCTGTCGAGGAGCACCTTATAGTGCGAGCGGGTCACCAAAAAGACCAACCGCTTGTCGGGAATATGGGGCGTAATGATCTTTACCTCCACCCCGCTCTGGGCGAGATGGATCAGGTCGCTCTGGGTTTCCTCGTCGAGGATCAGATAGGGCGTGGTGATGTGCAGATACTTGACCGCCTGGTTGATCATATCGTTGTAGACTTCTTTCCCCACGCGGTTTTTGCCGTAGGGATCGTCGCCGAAGGGCACCACATAGCCGCTGTGCTTGCCCGCATAGGCGGAATCAGGCGGCAGGAGATAGGGCCGGTAGTTTTCCGGCTCGTCCTCCGAGACCCCCCACATGGCGAGAAACATATTGGTAAAGGAGCGCACCATGGCGCCGTAGACGGCGATGCCCGTGTCCTTCCAATGGCCGTATACCTCCACGGCATTGATATACTCGTCGGCGATATTGATGCCGCCGGTAAAGGCGACGCGATTGTCGATGACGAGAATCTTTCGGTGGTCGCGGTGGTTCTGGTACAGGCTCAGGACGGGGATGATGGGCTTAAACACCTTGGTGCGAATGCCCAGCTTCTCCATTTCCTTTCGAAAGTTCAGGGGCACCTTGGTCAAGACCGAAGTGCCGTCGAAGATAAAGCGCACCTCCACGCCCTCGTCGATCTTGCGCTTTACGATGTCCAAAATGCGATCGAGCATATATCCCTGCTCTACGATAAAGTACTCCATAAATATGTACTTCTTCGCACTCTCGAGCTCTTTCAACATCTGTTCGAAATAGTCCTCCCCCAGGGGAAAATAGTGCGCATCGCCGTTTCGATAGGCGGGAAAGCTCTCCTCGTTCCACAAAAACCGGGCGGTGTTGTAAAAAAGCGGGTCCCGCTCGCGGATCTCCTCGAGAATTTCGGGTTCCTGGTGAAAGAGGCCGGTAAAGTCTTCTTTGGAGGTCTCGAATCGCCGGGAAAACCACCGCCGGAGGATGTCGCGCTTGCTCAGCACATAGAGAAAGGCGCCGAACACGGGCAGAACGACGATGGTAAAGAGAAAGGCCATCTTATAGACCGGGTCGTTTCGGCCGTCGTTTAAGATATGCAGGGCGACGGTAAAGTCCAGGATAAAGAAGGCGTACTGCAGTACGTCCCGGTGCTCGTTTAAGAATGCGCCCGCATAGTAGATGACGAAGAACTGAATCAAAAACAAAATGCCGTAGACGAGTACGGTAGTCAACGTGCCGAAAAGCGAATTTTTGATGCGCGTTCTCGTCTTTTTTTGGATGCGGGTTCCGGTCTTTTGTGACATGGCCGGGCCTCCTTTCTTTGTCTTATTATAACAAAGGCGACGGCACGGCGTAGACGCGGGCCTCATTTCTCTTCTAATTTTTACATTTCATTGACTTTGCCGCACAAAGACATAAAAATAAGCCCACTTTCGTGGGCGATTATCTTTTGTCTACGACATCCAGGCGGTTGGTGGCGCGCAAAAGGGCGAGTTTTGCCTTGTCGATTTCCGCCTTGGTCTCGTCGGCGTTGTCTCTCAGATAGGTCTCGGCGCGGTCCTTTGCCGCCCGGGCGCGCTCCACGTCGATGTCTTCGATCCACTCGAAGGCGTCGGTGGCGACGGTGGCGACGTCCGATTTCATGGACACATAGCCGCCGTGAATGGCGCCGGTGCGCGCCGCGCCGTCTTGAAAGATGCGGATGGCGCCGTAGGCGAGGGGCGTGACGAGGGGCGCGGTGCCCTGCATCAGCATCAGATCTCCTTCGATGCCCCGGAGGATGATCTTCTCGACTTCTTCGGTAAAGCCGTCGCCCTGCGGCGTCACCAGGCGCAGGGTAATCATGCTGTATCTCCCGCCTTTTCGACCGCTTCGGCTTCTTGTGCTTCGGGGTCTTCCGCTTCTTTCGCCGCGGCCTCCTGTTCGACCGCATCGCCAGATGCCTTCGCCTTTTCTACGGCTTCGTCGATGGTACCTACGTAGAAGAAGGCGCTTTCGGGCAGATCGTCGTGTTTGCCTTCGAGGATCTCCTTAAAGCCGCGCACGGTCTCGGCAATGGGGACGTACTTTCCTTCCTGGCCGGTAAACTGGCTCGCCACGCTGAAGGGCTGGGAGAGGAAGCGCTGAATCTTACGGGCGCGCGCCACGGTGGTGCGCTGCTCTTCGGAGAGCTCCTCGAGCCCCAGTACGGCGATGATGTCCTGGAGGTTTTTGTATTCCTGGAGGACTTCCTGCACGCCGCGGGCCACCGCATAGTGCTCTTCGCCCACCACATTGGGGTCCAAAATCCGGCTGGTGCTGTCCAGGGGGTCGACGGCGGGATACAGACCCATGCCCGCGATGTCCCGGGAAAGCACGGTGGTGGCGTCCAAGTGGTTAAAGGTGGTCGCCGGCGCCGGGTCGGTTAAGTCGTCCGCCGGGACATAGACCGCCTGTACCGAGGTGATGGAGCCCTTTTTGGTGGAGGTGATCCGCTCCTGCAGCGCCCCCATCTCCGTCGCCAAGGTGGGTTGGTAGCCCACCGCCGAGGGCATGCGGCCCAACAGCGCCGACACTTCACTCCCCGCCTGGGTAAAGCGGTAGATATTGTCGATAAAGAGGAGCACGTCCTGCTCTTCTTCGTCGCGGAAATACTCCGCCATAGTCAGGCCCGTGAGCGCCACACGCATACGGGATCCCGGCGGTTCGTTCATCTGACCGAAGACCAGGGCGGTCTTGTCGATAACGCCGGATTCGATCATTTCGTAGTAGAGGTCGTTCCCCTCGCGGGTTCGCTCGCCCACGCCGGTAAAGACGGAGATCCCGCCGTGTTCCTGGGCGATATTGTGGATCAATTCCTGAATGAGTACGGTCTTTCCGACCCCGGCGCCGCCGAACAGGCCGATCTTTCCGCCCTTGGAATAGGGGCAGAGCAAATCGACGACCTTGATGCCCGTCTCGTAGACCGCATTGCTCGTGTCCTGGTCCTCGAAGGAGGGCACGGGCTTGTGGATGGGCGAATATTGCTTCGCCTCGGGGTCTTCTTTCTCGTCGATGGCATTGCCCAAAACGTTAAACATTCGGCCCAGGGTTTCCTTGCCCACCGGAACCGAGATCGGCGCGCCGGTGTGCACCGCGTCCATGCCGCGGCGCAGGCCGTCGGTGGAACCCAGGGCGATGGTCCGCACGATGTCGTCTCCGATGTGTTGGGATACCTCGACCGTCAGGGTTTCGTCCCCGTTTTCGATCTCGATGGCGTCCAACAGGTCGGGAAGGCGGTCCGGGTCGAATCGAATGTCCACAACGGGTCCGATGACCTGTGCGATACTTCCTATATTCTCTTGCATACAGATCCCTCTTCCTATTGTACGGCGTCGGCGGAGGAGACGATTTCGGTGATTTCGTTGGTAATCGCCGCCTGCCGAGCGCGGTTAAAGTTGGTTTCCAATTCCTCGATCATTTCGTTCGCATTGTCCGTGGCATTTTCCATGGAAAGGCGCCGCGCGCCCTGTTCCGATGCCGCCGCCTCGATCAAGGCACCGTAAATGCAGGATTCCACGTACATGGGGATCAGGTAGTCCAGCACCGCCTCGGGAGACGGCTCGAATTCCACCAGGGTCGACGCCTTTTTGTCTGCCTTCGCCTTCAATTCTTCGGAGGGGAGCAGGCGCTCTACCTTGGGGGTGTACTTGAGGGTGGACTCGAATCGGGTGTAGACCAGATCGATCGCATCCACCGTGCCGTCTCGGTAGAGGTCCAGGGCGGTGGTCGCCAGGTTCTTTGCGTGCTCAAAAGACGGCGCGTCGCTGATGCCCGTATAAGACTCGAGGATGTCGTAATTTCTGCGGGCGAAGTACTCCTTCGCCTTGGAGCCGACGACAAAGAGCTTCGCCTTCGCAGAGCGCTTCTTTGCAGTCTCTTCGGCGAGGCGCTGCACATTGGCATTGTAGCCCCCGGCGAGACCCCGATCGGAGGTGAGGACGATATAGAGAATCGTCTTCTCTTCGCGCTTTTTCACCAGCGGATGGGCGTCTCCCACCAGGCCCAAAATTTCTTGAATGTCGTCGAGTACGGTCTCGAAATACGGCCTCGTCGCCTCCAAACGGATGCGCGCCTTGCGGAGCTTCGCCGTGGAAACCAGTTCCATCGCCTTGGTGATCTGTAAGATGCTGTTGATCCCCCGAATGCGCCGTTTGATTTCTCTTGCGGATGCCATATTCCCTCCTATTTCGTCTTCTTAAAGTCGTTCAGGCTGGTCTTGATGGCTTCCTCGATCTCGGGGGTGAGCGCCTTTTTCTCTTCGAGTTCGCGAATCAGCTCGGGATGCGCTTCGTCGACATATTGCAGATATTCCTCTTCAAAGCGCGAGATGTCTTCCACTTCCACGTCGAGCAGATAGCCCTTGGTGGCCGCATACAGGATCAGCACCTGGTGCTCGAGCTTCATGGGGTGGTACTGGTCTTGGCGCAAAATATGCATGGTGCGCTCGCCCAAAGCCAGCGTGCGCTGGGTGTCCTTGTCCAATTCGCTCCCGAACTGGGCGAAGGAGGCGAGGTCGCGGTACTGTGCCAAGTCGAGCTTCAGCGTGCCGGCGATCTTTTTGATCGCATCGGTCTGCGCCGCGCCCCCAACCCGGGATACCGAAAGGCCGGTGTTGATCGCGGGACGCTGCCCCGAGAAGAACAGGTCGGTCTCCAAAAAGATCTGCCCGTCGGTGATCGAGATCACATTGGTGGGGATATAGGCGGAGATGTCGCCCGCCTGGGTTTCGATAATCGGCAGCGCCGTAATAGAGCCGCCGCCGTATTCGTCGCTCATCTTCGCCGCCCGCTCCAAGAGCCGGGAGTGCAGGTAGAACACGTCGCCCGGATAGGCTTCGCGTCCCGGCGGACGACGCAGAAGAAGACTCATGGTCCGGTATGCCACCGCGTGCTTGGAAAGGTCGTCGTATACGATAAGTACGTCTTTTCCCTGCGCCATAAATTCTTCCGCCATGGTGACCCCGGCATAGGGGGCGATATATTGGATCGGCGCCAATTCCGCCGCCGTCGCCGCGACGACGATGGTATGTCCCATGGCGTCGTGTTTTTCTAAGGTGTCGACGATCTGCGCCACCGTAGAGGTCTTTTGCCCGATGGCGACATAGATACAGATGACGTCGGTGTTCTTTTGGTTGATGATCGCATCGATCGCGATGGCGGTCTTTCCCGTCTGCCGGTCGCCGATAATCAGCTCCCGCTGTCCGCGGCCGATGGGGAACAAGGCGTCGATCGCCTTGGTGCCGGTCTGCAGCGGCTCGTCGACGGAGTGGCGGGTGATAACCCCCGGTGCGATCTTTTCGATGGGCATGGTCTTTTCATAGGCGTAATCGCCCTTTCCGTCGATGGGCTCGCCCAAGGCGTTGACCACGCGGCCCAATAGGCCTTCTCCCACGGGCACCTGCACGACCTTTCCGGTGGCGGTGACCCGATCGCCTTCTTTGATATTTCCTTCACCGAGGAGGACGACCCCTACGTTGTTGATCTCCAAGTTTTGGACCATGCCGTAGACGCCGCCGGGAAACTCGATCAGCTCCCCGGCCTTCGCCTCCTCCAGGCCATAGACACGCGCGATGCCGTCACCGACTTCGATGACGGTTCCCACGTTTTCCATGACCAAATCTACATTATAATTTCGGATCTGCTCCCGAATGACGGAGCTGATCTCTTTGGATCGCAGTTCCACGTCTCACCTCTCTATGGATGATGGCGCAACACACGCGCCATGTCTTCCAACTGCCTTGCAATCGAACGGTCGATGATGCCCGTATCGGTTTCGATCTGCACCCCGCCGATCAAAGATTCGTCGATGCGCTGTCTCACTTCAACCGCATCGTCGCCCTTATAGGCGCGGGCGATGGCTCGGAGCTTCTCTTCTTCCAGCTCGATGGGCGTAACCACCGTGATCCGCTCGATCCCCCGCCGCTCGTAATACAGGTCCTCGTAGTCCTTTACGATATACGGCACCAGATCGCTGCGACGGTTGTCGACGCAGATCAACAGGAAGTTCGTCACAAAATCCGAGACGCGCCCGCGGAATAGATTCTCGACGATCGCGTGCTTTTCCTCCGCACCCAGATCCGGATGCGACAAAGCGCCGCGGAGCTCGCGGTTTTCGTAGGCTTCGCCCACCATCCGCAAATCCTCGAGCATGTCGTCGCCTTCGGTCTCGGCGACGTCGTATAGGGCCTCGGAATATTTTTTTACCACATCATCGAACATGGTTCTTCTCCAGCTCTTCGATCATGCCGTCGACGAGGCGGTCCTGGTCGGAAACCTCGATATTCTCCTTCAGGAGCTTTTGTGCGATCAAAACCGCGAGATCGGCGGTCTCTGTGCGCACCTCTTTTTCGGCATTCTTCTTTTCCCGGTCGATATCGCCCTTGGCGCGTTCCATCAGCGCTCGGGCTTCGGCGCGGGCGTCCTCGGCGGCGCGCTGTTCCATTAACTTTGCGCGCTTACGGGATTCTTCGACGATTTCGGCGCCTTCGCGCTTGGCATCGTCGATCTTTTCCTCGTATTGCGCCTTCAGCTGCTCCGCTTCCAGGCGCCGATCTTCCGCCTGCTGCAGATCCGAGGTGACGGCCTCCTGCCGCTTGGCGAGAAACTCGCTCATGGGGCGGTAGACGAAGTGACGGATGACGAGAAACAGGATGAGGGTGGCGCCCCATTGTGCCAAAACATTCCAAATATCCGGCACGACAAAAATTTCCATAGGGACAACTCCTTTCGTCTATTCCTCGCGGATTACAGGGCACCCATCAGCGGTTGTACGAATAACAGAATAATGGCGATAACCAATCCGTAAATACCCGTGGTCTCTGCGACCGCTTGGCCCAAGAGCATGGTCTGTACGATGTCGCCCTTGGCTTCCGGCTGGCGGCCTACGGCACTTGCCGCTTGTCCTGCCGCATACCCTTGCCCGATCCCGGGGCCGATACCCGCGATGACCGCAAGGCCCGCGCCGATTGCCGAACAACCCAATACGAACGCTTCATTACTGATTTGCATACTTTTCCTCCATCTGATTTTTTATTTCACTTCGGCGGAATGTTTCGCCGCGCGTCGTTCTGCCATTTCTTCGGGATCTGCCATATTCGAGCTGATATACGTCATGCTCAACATCAGGAAGATAAACGTCTGGAGCAGGCCGCTGAATACGTCGAAGTACCCGTGCAAAGGCCATGCCACCAGGGGAATCAACAGGTGGGAGATCTTCGAAAGTCCCTGATAGACCAGGCTCATAATGAGCATACCGCTCAGGATATTCCCGAACAGACGGAAGCTCAACGAAACCGGATTCGCCAACTCGCCGAGGATATTGATTGGCGTGAGAATCGCGAGGGGCTCTGCGAATTGCTTAAAATACCCGCCGAGGCCCTTGGTCTTTACCGAGAAGAAGTGGATCATCACAAAGGTGATCAGCGCCAGTGCCAACGTCACATTGTAGTCACTGGTGGGCGGGACAAAGCCCAACAACCCCGAGAGATTGGCGCATACGAGAAATGCACCCAAACTCAGCATATAGGGCGCAAAGCCCAGATTGTGTTCTCCCATAACCTGCGCGGTCAAATTGCGCACCCCTTCGACGAGGATCTCGGTGATGTGTAAGATCCCCTCGGGCTTCTTTCGATAGTCGGCTTTTTTGATCTTGGCGCCGAGCCAAATGCTCAAAACCGTCAAAAAAATGACGATCACGAATGTAGTAAACAGCGATTCGTGCAGCCATATCTCCTGTCCGTTTGCGTGAAACAGGATGCCACGTTTCAAATGCCCCCTCCTTTCCTTTCGCGGAGGTACCGTATGCCGTTTTCGGCGAGAATGACGTATTTGACAGACAATAGCCCGAAAAATGTCGTCGCTAAACTGAGATACTCCGCCTTTGCCGCCACGACGAGCACGACGGCATAGATCGCGTAGCGCAGCGCGTAGTGGATGCCCGCATAGCGAGACGCGCCCCGCTCCGATTTTTCCACCGCTCGCATCAGGGTGAAATACAATTGCTTAAACATCGCCATGGAGATGAGACAACCGAAGACCCAACCGAGTATGTAGGCGCCCGGCGTCTCAAAAAGAAAAAACATAATGCCGCTGACGATAAGCATTATGCCCGCCGTCTTTACTATATACCCATTACTGAATCGGTCCTTCATAGTTTTTTGCCGAGCCGCACGATATTGCCGATCCCCGCGGCGACGCCGACGAGGGTAAAGATCAGCAGAAATACGCCCCGGGCGGCGAGCTTTTTGTCAAGCCACGACCCGAAGAGCATACATCCCAAAATGGGGATCAAGACATTGAGCCCCACCTGGGTAATCTGACCCAGAGCTTCATACGCGGATCTTTTCATGCGGACTGCCTCCCATCTCTTTGGACTGTCTGTATATTTTATCGGAAATCGGCGATCAATTCAATTCCTTTGCCCCTAAAGCGGCGAGGACTGTGTAAAATTTTCATCACCCGCGGCAAAATTCCGTTCGGAGAATAAGAAAACACCTCCGGTTCGGCACAGGCTCCTTCGCGAACCCCTTATAGGGAAAGAGATTCTTCGACTCGGAATAAATTCCTCGCTCAGAATGACAAGGGTGGTTTAGCGAGAAAAAGATTGTCATCCTGAGCGGAGCGCAGCGGAGTCGAACGGATCTCTAGTGAACTATTACGGGTCACATTGACGATAAAAGCCTCATCGTGTGGTACGGCCCCGGCTTCTCTGCGAACCCCGTACAGCGAAAGAGATTCTTCGACTCGGAATAAATTCCTCGCTCAGAATGACAAGGGTGGTTTAGCGAGAAAAAAATTGTCATCCTGAGCGGAGCGCAGCGGAGTCGAACGGATCTCTAGTGAACTATTGCGGGTCACATTGACGATAAAAGCCTCATCGTGCGGTTCGGCCCCGGCTTTTACGCTAACCCCTCACAGCGAAAGAGATTCTTCGACTCGGAATAAATTCCTCGCTCAGAATGACAAGGGTGGTTTAGCGAGAAAAACATTGTACCAATTAAGAGCACAGCGGAGTCGAACGGATCTCTAGTGAGCTATTGCGGGTCACATTGACGATAAAAGCCTCATCGTGTGGTACGGCCCCGGCTTCTCTGCGAACCCCTTACAGAGAAAGAGATTCTTCGACTCGGAATAAATTCCTCGCTCAGAATGACAAGGGTGGTTTAGCGAGAAAAAAATTGTCATCCTGAGCGGAGTCGAACGGATCTCTAGTGAGCTATTGCGGGTCACATTGACGACAAAAACCTCATCGCGCGGTTCGGCCCCGGCTTTTACGCTAACCCCTCACAGGGAAAGAGATTCTTCGACTCGGAATAAATTCCTCGCTCAGAATGACAAGGGTGGTTTAGCGAGA